>JANLQI010000048.1:0-4235 GCA_031367705.1 Saprospiraceae bacterium
ACGCCATCAGTATAATCTGTGGTCTTATAAAAAATACTGAGGGTGTAAACCATCTCATCGTCATACTCACTAACCAATCATTTAAATAAAAAATGAGAAAAATACACCTTATTTCCTACACAATCATCCTTTTTTCATTCATCCAAAGCCCTGTTTTTGGACAATTAACGCATTTAAAGGATGTCAAAAACATACCCAATCATCCGCGCATTTTATTGCTGAAAGGAGAAGAAGACATCATTCAAAAAAGCATTGACAGCAATAAAGATTGGGCAAAAATCCACCAAATCATAGTAGCAGAAAGCGATAAAATTGTGGAATTACCCACATTGGAACGCATACAAATCGGTCGGCGTTTGCTCGACAAATCGAGGGAATGTATTCGTCGTGTCTTCTTTTTATCCTACACCTATCGTTTGACAAAGGATAAAAAATACTTTGAAAGATGCGAAAAAGAACTATTGAAAGTCGCTGGGTTCAGTGATTGGAATCCAACACATTTCCTCGATGTGGCGGAAATGACGATGGGTATGTCCATCGGGTATGACTGGCTGTACGATGAATTATCGCCCTCTTCACGCGACATTATCCGCGAAGCCATTTTGAAAAAAGGCATAGAACCGTCTTTGGATACCAAATACAACAGTTGGCTAAAAGCAACCCATAACTGGAATCAAGTCTGCAACGCGGGCATGACCTATGGCGCATTGGCGATATACGAAGACAATCCAGAACTGGCAAAACAAATCATGGATAGAGCCATTGAGTCCATCAAATTGCCCATGCACGACTACAAACCCGATGGCGCATACCCCGAAGGCTACAGTTATTGGGGCTACGGCACGAGTTTCAATGTCATGTTTTTAAGTGCCATTCAAAAGGTCTTAGGTAGCGATTTTGGACTGTTAAATACTGAGGGGTTCTTAAAAACGGCAGCTTATATGGAAAATATGGTCGGTACGTCTGGAAAAAGTTTTAATTATTCAGATGCAGGAGGCGGTGCAGGTCTCAACCCTGCCATGTTTTGGTTTGCCAATCAAACAAAAAACAACAGCCTTTTATTGACGGAGAAAAGCTATTTGGCAGCAGCAGATAAAAAAATGGGCGGCAATCGCTTATTACCCGCTACCTTGATTTGGGGAAAAGGCATTGATTTGACAAAAATTGAAGCACCAAAACAGCTGATTTGGGTTGGACAAGGACCCAATCCTGTCGCCATGATGCGCTCCTCTTGGACAAAACCCGATGCCATTTATGTCGGTTTCAAAGCAGGCACCCCCTCAGTAAATCATGCCCACATGGACATTGGTTCGTTTGTTATGGATGCCGACGGTGAGCGTTGGTCAATGGACTTTGGTATGCAAGACTACGAATCGCTCGAATCAAAAGGCGTTAAATTGTGGGGCAGAGAGCAAAATGCCCAACGTTGGGATGTCTTTCGCTACAATAATTTTCACCACAGCACCTTGACTTTTAACGATGAATTGCAACGTGTTGAAGGCTACGCTAAAATCACTAATTCGACAAATAACCCTCAATTTTTAAGCGCAACAAGTGATATCAGTGCTGTTTACAAGGGGCAAGTGGCTTATGCCAATCGGGGCGTGGCTATTATTGACCAAAGTTATGTCGCCATCAAAGACGAAATAAAAACAACCGATAAAGAAACCACCGTCCGTTGGACAATGGCATCACCCGCAGAAGTAAAAATCGGCAAAAACGGCACAGCAGAACTGACGCAAAACGGTAAAAAACTGCAATTAAAGGTCTTAGAACCCGCTAACGTCACCATAAAAACATGGTCAACAGTACCGACTCATGATTATGATGCACTCAATCCGAATACCATTTTGGTGGGCTTTGAAGCTATTTTGCCTAAAAATACGACAACAATACTGACTGTTTTATTGATTCCACAAGGGAAAGCCGTTAAAACAGCCGCTTCGATACCATCGCTTGCAAAATGGGGAATGAAAAAGTGACCCCTCAGTATTTTCCCTGTTTTTAATCATTCAAAAATAAAATTGACAAACCAATTTTCCATTAACTATGAAAAATCCACTACTCGCCTTGCTGTTGCTTTTCAGCACATACACACACGCGCAAGTCACACAGCGCAATCTATTGGCTAAAAAATACACTTTGGATGTCCTCAAACAATCGCTGATAACCAAAGCCGATTACAAGCCTTATCCTAAAACGCCCGCAGAATGGCAAGCGGCTGTGCCAGATTCCATTTTGACACGCATCATCAAAGAAGCAGAAGCGTTGTCTGACTATACATTTGAGCCTATTTCAGCCACTATTTCCTTGGATTTTGTCCGTTCAGGCGATAGAACGCGGCATGGCAATCTGTCGTATGGCAAACGCAGTGCCTTGATGAATTTGGTTTTGGCGGAAAGTATTGAGGACAAAGGGCGTTTCACAGAAGCGATTTTGAATGGCGTTTGGTCTATTTGTGAGGAAAGTTTTTGGGGCGTTCCTGCCCATATTTCGGGTACAGGTTTGCCAGATGTCGAGAATCCCGTTGTTGACTTGTTTTCAGCTGAAACGGCGGCAGTTTTGGGTTTAACCGATTATTTTATGGGTGAAAAATTGGACAAAATCAATAAACTGGTGCGTAAACGCATCTATTTTGAAACGAATAAACGCATTTTTGAACCCATGCTCACAAAATCCGATAAGTATAGTTGGATGAGCAAAACCAGACCTGTCAATAACTGGAATCCATGGATTATGTCTAATTGGATAGCAGCGACTATGTTGTTGGAAAAAGAGGAGAACCACCGTGCGAACATGATTTATAGCGCGATGAATGGCTTGGATTTATATTTCAATGGATTAGGTGAAGACGGCGGCTGCGATGAAGGGCCGAGCTATTGGTTTGCGGCGGGTGCCAGTGCGTTTGATTGCTTGGAATTGCTGCAAAATGCCACGCATGGGAAAGTGAATATTTATGACGAGCCGTTGATTCAAAAAATGGCTTCTTACGTTTATAAAACCCATATTGACGGGTATTATTTCGTCAATTTTGCAGATGCAGACCCAAAATTGCGCCCTGATGGACTCATGTTGTATCGTTTTGGCAAAGCCTTAAAAGACAATACGATGGTCGGTATGGGTCAATGGGCGTTCCATAATTTCCCTGAGTCTTCGTTGACTTTTGCGGGTTATCAACGTCCTCGAAAAATTGAAAACTTTTTGAGTATCAATCAAATAGATAAAAACCCAGTGGTTTATAAACCGTTGAAAGATGCTTGGATAAGTGATATTCAAGTCCTCACAGCGCGGTCAAACAATGGCTTTTATTTAGCCACGCATGGCGGACACAATGCCGAAAGCCACAACCACAACGACGTAGGCGATTTTCTGCTTTATGCCAATGGCGAACCTGTGATTATTGATGCAGGTCGAGGCAATTATACAGCCCGTACTTTTTCAGCGAAGCGTTATGAATTGTGGTTTACGCAATCGCAATACCACAATTTGCCCATAGTCAATGGTTTTGGTCAATTGGCGGGTCGAGAATATGAAGCTAAAAATGTGAAGAGTCTTATCAACGATACAGAAGCCACGTTTTCATCAGATATTGCCGCCGCTTATGCCAAAGAAGCGGGTATTCAATCATGGAATCGGGTTGTGAAACTGAACCGCACAAAGAATCAAGTAGAGATTTCAGACGATTATGCGCTCAATCAAAAGCCGACATCCTTGCAACAAATCTTTATGACGATTTGCAAAACAGATATTTCAAAAGCGGGTAAAATCACTTTAACAACGCCTAAAAACGCCACTTACACCCTTCAATACGACCCCTCAGTATGGACAGTCGCTACAGAGTTTCCATCAACAGAAGGCATGGAATACAGCAGTTTTAAAACAAAATGGGATGGTTATCAAGTACAACGTATCATTTTGACAAGTAAAAATTTGCAGCAAAAAGGGAAAAATACGTTTGTTGTGGTAAAAAATTAGGACAGAAGAATCCATGTATAGAATCTATAAAAATCAAGTGGCCATGTTAGACAAAATACTGTTTTGTGTGGCGCAAGTCCTTGGATTTTGATGGATTTTCGTTCACCTTTGCGCTGTGTCCTACAAAACAGGATTATTACAATCGGAAAGGCGTGGTTTCCGATAAAGGGATTACGAAATTGGCTTTTTATACAATGCAATAATGGTATCAATTGAAGTAAAATAATTATAAAATTGGCGTACACATGACTAAAATGCGC
>JANLQI010000056.1:0-19805 GCA_031367705.1 Saprospiraceae bacterium
CAATACAGCAAATCACCCCTTCAAAAAAGGCTTCAATTCAGCCCATGAGATTTCTATTGGAACGAAAAACTTTTCAAATTCTATTTGATAAAAACCATCTCTCCTTTTAGGATTATCTACTTTTGTATTAAAATAAAAAATGATACCTTTGGGCTTTATCAAAAAGTGAAATTTAGCGCGTTCCCAAAATGATGCAGATGTACCACAATCAATGTCTTTATCCGTTAATTGACGAATTTTCTGCACCAATAAATCATTGATTTTTAATGTATTTTCAGGCGTTAAGTTAAAAACATCTGCGGCATTTATCTTCCGCCAATTTCCCTTTTCTTTCCGATAATTATGATAAACCGCATTGTCAGTGCTGTCTTTCAAAAGTGAAAAAGATATATTTTGGTTATCTACAAACAAATCGTAGAGGAACACCGTCGAGGCATTATATCCAAAACGCATCATTTGGTAGTCACTATGACTATAAGACAAAGTATAGACTTTATAAGTCTTGAAATTAAGGCTTCTTTTGATGTTTCTTTTTTCTACTGTTTGGAAAAAAGGGTGTATTTGAGTTTCAAGCAATTTATGCCAAACCAAATTACGTAGGTCATTGGGCAAATCGAGACTATCTGGACTGTTTTGAGCTTCACTTCTTGCAGCAAATTGTATCGGCAAATTGCGAAAGTAGCGATTGACGACGGTTGCCATGCCAAAACGGATGATTGTATCATTTGTCTTGCGGTATTTTTGAGCATATAAAACCGCTATATTGAGCGAATCCATGAAGTTGACGTTATCATTCGTCAAGTCTGAAATAGGAATAATTTCACGCCCAAAAGTGTCAACCAAACCGACTTTATCCCCTTTTTTCACCAAAGCATATTTGTCATAATAGTCTGAAATACCATCGTAACGCCCTGTTCCGACTATCTGTTTTCCTTTTTTATCAAATAAAACAAGCCAATTGTTCAAACCAATATTTTGAAAAAGGGCAAAAGTACCACTGCTGTCGTCACGTACCGCACTCTCATACTGAGGGGGTGCAATCGCCTTGCCGTCCGACTGCCACAAACCCCATTTTTCGCCTACCATGCCACAACCGATGCCTGCAAAAAATGGAATTGGAAAACGAAATGTATCTTTTGAAATCTGCTGCCCCTGTGCATCAAACATCAACCAACCATCATCGTCAATGGCAAGGGTATCTATCCGCGAATAAGGTAGTGGTTCGTCTTTAGATGGCAAAAGAGGCACATTGTTTTTGACAAAATAAGTGCCTTTTTGAGCATCTCCAATGCTTACACCGCCTGTTTTGATGTTGTGAATGATTTTTCCAGAAGATAAATGACCAACTTTAATACCCGCATCAAGTTGTGTATTGTCGCCAAAAAAAACGATTGGGGACTGCGGATTAGCCCATAACAAAGGCTCTGAAAATGAAAAATCTGCCATTTTCCCTGTTTCAGAAAAAACGATTTGGCGTTTGTGTTCTTTGTTTTCTACCACAAAAATATCGCGTTGGGTAAACGTAGGAAAAGGCTCTTTGTAGGTGTATTCAGAAACGATTTTATACTGAGGGGGTATCACAACAGTCATTTTTTTATTGATAACAAACAAACTCGTCTCATCGTCTAAAAGAACCCATTTACTCAAATCTTTATCCATCCAAAAAGGGTCTAAACGATTGTTAGGCAATGGTTTAGGAAAATATTTTTTGTCAAATAGATATACAGAATCACCTTTTAAAAATACAAAATGCTGCAAATCACCTCGATAAATTGTTTTTTCAAAGCCTGCATAGTCGTATTCAAAAGCGACTATTATTTCATCATTTTGGTTAATGACACCCCATTTACCTTGTTTTTTAGCTATGAAATAAGCCTTATATTCGTTTGGTAGAAAGTAATGATTGGGCAAAAGGTCATCGTAATCAGGTGAAAAAGGGATTAAACAGTCATAGTTTTGCGTAATGAGTTGTTGTTTTGCATAGTCAAAAATTGCATACCTCCCGCCAATTGATGTAATATATTTGTCAGAAGCAATCTGAATAATTGTATCATAAGCCATTGGCAGCAACCAGTGACCTGCTGAATCCAACACACCACACCGTTTCTTTTCTCGATGATAAAGGATTTTTGATGGCTTAAAACTGTAATTTGTATTCACCATATAATAGATGGGTTCACATAGCCATTTCTGATTTTGGGCATCAAACAAACCACAAGGGAATTTGTGTAACTGGTTCAAATCGTTATTTAAAATATCATTTTGTCCTGTTTTGTAAACCCAAAACAGCCGAGTACTTGCATCTACAATATGTAGATAAGAAGCAGGTAAAACAACTTCGCCTTGACGATTAATCAATCCTTTTTTTGCTGGTTTGTTTAATTTTAAAATGGTATCAGCGTAAATAAAAAAATCTTTTTGCAGTGTAAATTTAACCGAAGGGAAACGCCCCGCACCAACGATTGTCTGAGTCGCGACATCTATAATTCCTTCTCTTTTTACTTGAAAATCTTTTGTATTGTCTTGAAAATAAGCCATATTGAATACGGGATTGTACTCTTGAATCATCGAATACTGAGGGGGTAAAAGTATATGTCCCAAAGTGTCTATGAGTCCATATTTATCATCAACATTG
This sequence comes from Saprospiraceae bacterium, assembly GCA_031367705.1. Lineage (GTDB taxonomy): Bacteria > Bacteroidota > Bacteroidia > Chitinophagales > Saprospiraceae > JAAFJT01. The sequence goes on from JANLQI010000056.1 coordinate 2,636, forward strand.
AAAGCATAATTAGCATAACTTCGATACCTCCACGATGACATAAAAGTCTCTCTATACGCATTATTTTCATAAGAACCATTAAAGTTATCCTTATAAACACCTCTAATATTTTGCATTTTTTGATTTGCAATAATTTTACCATCTAACCGCATCAATACTTGATTTGTGCCGTCATCGCAAATAAAGTGCATAAAATCAGAGCGTTTTACATTGTCAAAACGGGGGGAAATAATCACTTCGCCACTTCTATTTTTGAACCCATAATAACAATCAATATTATCTTTGAAAGGAAAAAGCCGCAAACTGTCTGGTATTTGAGCGACTAATAGTTGTCCATCAGGGCTGTAATATTCTTGTTTTTCATAGTTCATATTGTCATTCCAAAAGCTATAACTGTCCCAAGCTGCATATTTAAAACTGTTATGTTCAATTGATTTTATACGATTGCCCGCATAGTAAGTCGTATCGTAATTAAAGCGAAAAGTATCGTTGCCATTTCGTTCAATTTTGAATTTAGAAGCCCTTATTCTACCCTTTTCATCGCGCTGAATTGTGTAATGTAGGAAAGGAAAAAATTCGTATATTTTTGTTAATGTGTTACCCGATTTTTCAAATTGCTTGAGTATCAACAAACTATCACGCCTTGTTTGAGTACCTGAAAGTGTGCCATCAGAATAATAATAGACCGTGCTGTCATTATTTTTCCCTTCAAAAAAATATTGTTTGATAGCCAAACGCTCCAAAATATCATAAAAAAAGGTGCTGTCTTTTCGAAAGGATTTTTTGTAAAATTGTCCATTTTTTCTAAATAATTCAGTTAAAAGCGTATCCTGAACGCCTTCGATGGTATAACGCACACTGTCTTCGCCTAATGAATAAAGGTAGGTTTCTATTCGATGACGACTATCGGTCTGTTGTACAATCGGTTTATTTTGAGCAAAAAGAACGCATGAAATGAGGCTTAAACACACCAGAAACAGGGTCTTTTTCATTTGTATTGAGTTTGGAAGTTTGAAAATAAAATTTGTTCACGACTGATTTTCAAGAATACGCTAAATTAAACGCAAAACAGCTTGTTATAATATGCCATTTTTAATGAAAATTTAAAAGCAAAACCCAAAGGATAAAATCGTAGATTTGCGACAAGAAATTCAAACAGTTTTATATTTAATCGAACAAAACGAATCATGCAATACATCGGCTACCTCTTTTTCCGTCTCATCGTTTTCAAATTCAGTCTCATACCGTTCAGGTTGCTATATAAATTTTCAGATTTCCTTTCATGGTTATTATATAAAGTTATTGGCTATCGTAAAGATGTGATATTTAAACAGTTGCGCAACTCCTTTCCTTCAAAATCAGCGACTGATATAGAGCAGATTGCAAAGGATTCTTATCAAAACTTAGCGGATATTATCGTCGAAAGTATCAAAGGGTTTAGTATGAAGGAAGCAGATTTTCGCCGCCGCTTTATTTTTACGAACCCCTCAGTAACGAATGAGTTGATGGCAAAAGGACAAAGCGTTATCCATATCGCAGCCCATTATGGCAATTTTGAATGGGGTGTCATCGCCTATCCGCTCTTTATCAATAGCCCAATTTTGGGTTTTTACAAGCCTTTGTCTAATGTTTATATGGAAAAATATGGACGTAAAAAACGGGCAAAATTTGATATTATCCTTATTCCAATAGGTGAAACAGCAAAGGCTTTTGTTGATTTCAAAGACAAACCAACAGCTTATGCCTTCGTCAGTGACCAAAGTACTTGGTCAGATAAAGCACATTGGGTAACTTTTTTGGGACAGGATACGGCTTGCCCACCCGGTGCCGATAAGTATGCAAGAGCCTTGAATGCCACCGTTTTTTATATGAATATTCAACGTGTTAAACGTGGTTTTTATGAATTAACCTTTGAATTATTGGCTGACAATCCAGCGACTTTACCTGAAGAAGAAGTGACAAAACGCTTCATGTCAAGGTTAGAAACGCTGCTCCATGAAAAGCCAGAAGACTGGTTGTGGTCGCATAAGCGTTGGAAAAAAAAACGGGTTTTGTAGGTATAAAATACTGAGGGGTATATTAAATAATAAAAAAACGTATTTTATTCATCAAAATATTGACTAATTTAGACCAAAATTCAGTTTTGTACGCTTTTTCAACAAATTAATGTTGCAAGGCTAACCAAGCTACCTTATTTTTGCAGTACCGATATTAAAGCTCACCTATTACACGATTATAACAGTTTTTACAAATGTTTTTTTTGTTGAATTCGATTCAACAAAATATAACATTTTATATCTATTTTACAAATAAAAATTCGTGAACAAATAAAGTGACTTTTCCCATGATGAAATTTTTACTACGGATTGCATTGCCCATGATATTATTGCTGACTATTTCGGCATGTGGCAAAGACAATGCAACACCAGAACCAACAAAACTTGTTAAAGACTACGACTCACAAGTCATTCAACAATGGCAAGATCTTTTTCTTCAAATTGAACGCTATGCAGACATGTATCGCCCATGTCCTGCTGCGCGCATGTTGGGCTATGTCGGTTTAGCCGCTTACGAATCGGCAGTACCAGGTATGCCGAACTACCAATCATTGGCTCCTCGTTTCCCTGGTCTCGAAATTCCAAAAGTTGAAGAAGGTAAAGAATATCATTGGCCCACAGTTATCAATAATGCTTATGCTTTGTTATTCAAAAAATTCTTTGCCAATGTACGTGCCAGCGATCAATTCAAAGTGGCTTCTCTTGAAAGCAGTTTAAACGTTCAATATTCAAACAGCATCAGCCCTGAAGTTTATAAACGCTCTCGTGAATTCGGTCAGCTTGTCGCTACTGGCGTTTGGGATTTTTCTGTCACAGATAGAGAAGGGCATAATAAATTTTTAGACCCACGTCCGTTAGACTATACACCGCCCAAAGGCATCGGAAAATGGGTTGTCACCCCTCCCGGCAATCAAACTGCGATGTTCCCATATTGGGGCAAAGTGCGGACTTTTGCCATCAAAGATGAAGATAAATTAGCCCGCGCTCCACTACCCTATTCAGAAGACAAAACGTCTGCTTATTACGCCCAAGCCCTTGAAGTTTATTCTGTCACTACGCCACAAACGTATGAAAATCAATGGATTGCAGAGTTCTGGAGCGACGATGTTTTAGGATTTACATTTAGCCCACCTGCTCGTTGGATAGCGATTGGCAATCAAGTATTGGCAAATGAAAAATCGAATCTTGAAACAGGTATTATGGCTGCCGTGAAAGTCGGTTTGTCGCTCAATGATGCCGCTGTGGCTTGTTGGAATTCAAAATACACGTATAATATTGAGCGTCCTGTGACGTATATCAATAAATTTATCAATCCAAATTGGAATATTGGCAGCTTGACAAGTACAGGTTTTATGACCTCCACACCTTCTTTTCCGGCTTATCCAAGTGGTCATTCTACTTTCGGGGCTGCGGCTGCTGAGGCTCTGACTTCTGTTTTCGGTTATTCTGTCTCCATGACTGACCGTTGCCACGAAGGACGTTCTGATTTCAACGGCAAGCCGCGTTCTTTCAATTCTTTCTACGAAATGTCCGAAGAAAACGCTTATTCTCGCATCTATTTGGGTGTACATTGGCGCATGGATTGTGCCGAAGGTGTGCGTATGGGCTATCAAGTGGGTCGTCGGGTCAATGCCTTACCTTTCAAAAAAGTGCTTTAATTTAATGGTGAATAATTTAATGGTGAATGGTCAATATTTTACTCATTCACGATTAAATTATTCACCATTCACCATTAAATTATGTGTTTCTCCAAACTTAAAGTTAACCGACGAAGTCCTTCCTTTAAATCCTCTTTTGACGGATATCCAAAGCCAATACGGAAATAGCGTTCTGACTGTTCAAACCAATGCCCATAGCCCACAACTGTTTGATAATCATGGTATAAAGTATTTTGAAAATTACTAAAATTATCAAATCCCCAACCTTCTTTCAGTCTTGGAAAAGACACAACGCCTGCTTGTGGTTCAACCCATTCCAAATACTTTTGTTCTGACATCCATGATTTCATGTAGGCAAAATTTTCACGTATATGTGCATGAATCGGTGCTAAAAACGTTGCTTTTTGAGCCAATAAATGTTCTGCAATCGCTTCCTCAATAATGGCATTGCCCAAAATCATTTGCTCTTTTGCAGCTAATAATGTGTGCATCAATGCTTTATCACGACAAATCAACCAGCCAATTCTAATGCCTGGCGCACCAAATGCTTTTGACAATGAACAAACAGAAATGACTTTTTCGGACAAAGAAGCGGTGTAAGGCAAAAGCGGTGTTTGAAAATTCAAATCCCGATACGTCTCATCCACAAGCAAATAACAATTGTGTTTTTCAGCTATGTCAATAATGGCTTTTATCGTTTCTGGTGCATACAATTTGCCTGTTGGATTGTGCGGATTGGTCAAACTGATGAGTTTTGTATTCGGTTTCAAGGCACGAAGTACCCCCTCAGTATTAAGATCAAAATTTTGATTAAAATCCAAATCCACAACTGTCATTTCACAACCAATGGCTCTTGGCGTTTCTAAATTAGTGGCATAATTGGGTCTAATGACAACAATATGGTCGTTTTTTGACAATAAAGTTGTCGAAATCATAAATAAAGCCATCGCAGCACCCGTTGTGACTAAGACATCATCAATCGTAAAATCGGGGCTGTTTTCAAGAATCAATGACCTTAATAATTCACTACCTCTATGCTCAGGATAAGCCAAAACGAGGTTCGACAGGTCAATGTTTAATTCGTTAAAAGGCAAGTCTCGAACTGAACTTTCCGCTAAATTATAACGTATCGTACTGTAACCCATTTCTTCGGGCGATTCAATTTCAATCGGCATTCTGCGATAATCCATACTTTTTTTTGTTTACTTTGTTTTAAAATTTTTATCAAAATTACTTGATTTTGTTTTAAATTGATAATTTTGTCCTCTAATTTCTATAAAAAATAAAAACATGGGTGACACGAATTTCACCAATTACACGAATTAAAAGGATGTAATTGAAAGGATTTTCAAATCTAAATCCTAAAAAATCAATTCGTGCAATTCGTGCAATTCGTGTCACCCTATAAGCTATAAATTTTAAAATTATGAATGAAGAAGTAAGATACGAAGACGATAATATTAGAACGCTCGACTGGAAAGAGCATATCAGACTACGTCCAGGCATGTACATCGGCAAATTAGGCGATGGCACATCACCCGACGACGGTATTTATGTCCTTTTAAAAGAAATTATTGACAACTCCATTGATGAATATGTCATGGGTCATGGTAAAAATATTGACATCAAAATCGAAGAAGGCATCGTCATTGTACGTGACTTTGGGCGCGGCATTCCACTTGGTAAGGTCGTGGATTCGGTGAGTCAAATCAATACTTCGGGCAAATTTGACTCAAAAGCCTTTAAAAAATCAGTGGGTTTGAACGGTGTCGGTACAAAGGCGGCAAACGCTCTTTCCGAGTATTTTAAGGTTCAAGCCTTTCGTGATGGAGAGACAAAAGTGGCTGAATTTTGCATGGGCGCGATTACCAAAAACCATAAATTGGGTAAAACGACCGAGTCAAACGGCACATTGATTCACTTCAAACCCGATACAACGATTTTTAAAAATTATAAATTCCGTTCAGAGTTCATTGAGTCCCAACTATGGAATTATGCCTATTTGAATACAGGTCTGAAAATCAATTTTAATGGCAAAACCATTTTTTCAAAAAACGGTTTGCACGACCTTTTGACCCGTAAAATTGGCGAAGAACACATCGAATATCCCATTATTTTTTTGAAAGGTGAAGATATTGAAGTCGCAATGACGCATGGGCGGCATTATGGCGAGCAACATCACTCGTTTGTCAATGGTCAATATACGACGCAAGGTGGCACGCATTTACAAGCGTTTCGGGAAGCGGTTGTGGACACTGTTCGCAATCATTTCAATAAAAAATATGAATCACAAGACATTCGGACTTCCATTATTGCCGCTATTTCTGTCCGTGTCGAAGAGCCTGTTTTTGAATCTCAAACCAAAACGAAATTAGGCTCGCTCAATATTGGTCCAGAAGGTCCTTCGGTTAGAAAATTTATAGGTGACTATTTGCAAAAAGCATTGGACGATTATTTGCATAAAAATAAAGAAGTTGCCGAAGCCCTCAAACGTCGCATCGAGCAAAATGAACGTGAGCGAAAGGAAATTGCGGGCATCAAAAAGTTGGCAAATGATAGGGCTAAAAAAGCCAATATTCACAACAAAAAGCTCCGTGATTGCCGTTTTCACCTCAATGAAAAAGTACCTGTGGGTAAAGAAGATAGAGTAGCACTGACTTCAGTCTTTATTACTGAGGGGGACTCTGCGAGTGGTTCTTTGACGAAAGCACGAGATGTGGAGACGCAAGCCGTCTTTTCATTGCGCGGTAAACCCTTGAATTGTTATGGTTTGACTAAAAAAATTGTTTATCAAAATGAAGAGTTAAACCTATTGCAACATGCTTTGAACATTGAGGATGGTATCGAATATCTGCGTTACAACCGAGTTGTTGTGGCGACTGATGCCGATGTGGACGGGATGCACATACGTTTATTGTTATTGACATTTTTCCTTCAATTCTTTCCAGATTTAGTCCGAAATGGGCATCTTTTCATTCTCAATACGCCCCTTTTTAGGGTTAGAGATAAAAAAACGACTTATTACTGTTATTCAGAAGAAGAGAAAAAAGCAGCGATTCGGAAGCTGCGTGGCAAAGCAGAAATCACACGATTCAAAGGTTTAGGCGAAATATCACCCAATGAATTTCAAGATTTTATCGGTGAAGGCATCCGTTTACAACCTGTTGTTATGACTGATGATATGAATATTGACCATATTTTGGATTATTATATGGGCAAAAATACGCCTGAACGTCAAGAGTTTATCGTTGATAATTTGCGTTTTGAAGTAGACGAAATTGAAGATGAGATTGAGGTTGAAGAAGCGATGGCAGAAGTTGCTTAATTCGTTTTTCAAAATCAAGAAGCCGTTGATACCCCTCAGTATCAACGGCTTTTATTATTAGAGTAACAGATATTTGTTAAATTTGTCGAATTTTACTCATTAAACACATTATTGACGTTTAATCGTTTTCTGGAAATTCCTAAACCATACAGAGTGAATACTTTTAAATCTTTTTTTAGCAATATTTTTAATAACAACACAAGTGATTTGTACAGCCGCAAGTCGCGGTGGAAATGGTATTTGGCGATAATTGGAGTTGTCATCGTGGGTGCATCTGTCATTTATACAAATTATCTTGTAGAAGAGTTACGGGAGCAGGAGACGAAACGTATAGAGAAATTTAAGCAATCTCAGTTGTTGTTCACAACCGTTGAAAATTGGGAAAACCTACCACCGAGTGTTGCTGAATTTATTACCAGTTTTACGGTAGAAAAAACGAACATCCCCATGATTTGGACAGATGAACGCTACAACATAAACGATATTAAAGGATTCAGCGATTTAATAGACTCCACAGGCTATCAACCAGGAAGAGATTCGTCATTTGCGGGGCAGAAACTGAATGAACTTATCAGTCAAAACAAACAGCCTATTTTATTGAGAGATGATTACAATATGATTTTTGGAAAACTCTATTACACCGATTCTAATATTCTAACGCTTTTAAAATATTACCCGATTCTTCAATTCTTTCTCATTACTTTATTCATCGGTTTCGGCTATCTCGGTTTCAATTCGGCGCGTCGCAGCGAACAAAACCGTGTGTGGGTCGGTATGGCGAAGGAGACAGCGCATCAACTTGGTACACCAATTGCTGCCATTTTAGGTTGGATTGAACACCTACGTTCTTCACATGAAGAAGATAAAGCGACACAAGAAGTCGTTGATGAGCTTCAACATGATGTTGACCGCCTAACGCTCGTTGCTGACCGTTTCTCTAAAATCGGCTCTGACCCTGAATTAATCCCTACGAATATGTACGAAGCGATTGAACGCTGCCGTATTTATATGCAAAAACGCGCACCTCGCAAAGTTGTTTTCGATTTTCCGATACTCACTACCCCCCCTCAGTATGCAGGCGTAAAAATGAATGACCACCTATTCGATTGGGTTGTTGAAAACCTACTCCGCAATGCGATTGATGCTTTGGACGAAGGCAAAGGCACTTTAAGCGCAACGATTTATGAAGAACCGCAATGGGTCTGCGTAGACATCAGCGACACAGGGCAAGGTATTCCAAACAACAAATTCAAAACTGTTTTTCAACCTGGTTTTACAACTAAAAAACGGGGTTGGGGCTTAGGTTTGTCACTCGCCAAACGGATTATTGAGAACTATCACGGTGGAAAGATATTTGTTAAGGATTCGACGTTGGGTAAGGGGGCGACGTTTTGTATTAAGTTGCCGAAGAGCGAAGTGGTTTGAGCACCCCCTCAGTATCAAGCAGCTTTTGCTGCCTGAATATTTGATTTCAATATAATATCTTCCATGTCACCTAACGTTTCAATGATTTGACGTTTATTTTTTTCAGTACCTTCTGCTAAAATAAAGCGGACATCTTCGACAAGGTTTCCCATGTTTAAAAAAGCTGCAAAATCCTCATTTGACAGACCAAAAAGATAGTTTTTAAGTAGTTCTAATTGTTCTGCCTCAGTTTTTGCGGATTTATGTTTTTTTAAAAAAGATTGATATCCTTTCATGTTAATATTCACTTTTAATTGTTATTTAAATCTTGAATTTCTTTTTTCAACCGATTCATGTCATCAAGCATGAGGTTACGCCACTCTTCAAGGGCTTTTTTACCGCCTAACCTTTTAAGAAACTCGTTTTCAAACATAGTTAATAACGTTAGTGACTGCTTCTTTATCTCGTATAATTGTTCTTTTTGTTCAATTGATTTTTGTTTGTTTTCCATTACAAAAGGGAGTTGGTTTAGTTTCTCAATCATTGGTTTACCATAATAACTCAGACAAAGATAATAGAATTAGCAAATTAAGGTGAAATAAGTATGGAATTTTTCAACCCCAAGCATCTTACTTGTAAATAACAACGGTTTCAAAACAACCATATCAATCACATCCGTTTACAATTAAAAACAATCTGTCATGCTTAAAATCATCGCTCTGTGTCTAGCTTTACTACCCCTCAGTATGGACACGCCTGTTCACAAGCCATTAGCCCTTAATGGTCAAGAAGAAACAACAGGTTTCTCACAAAACAATAAGAAAAAAGGTAAAATCCAAGTCGCTTTACTGCTCGACACTTCCAATTCGATGGACGGATTGATTGACCAAGCAAAATCTCAAATTTGGAAAATGGTCAATCGTTTGGCATCTGCCAAAAAGGGTGACGAGGCTTCCGACATCGAAATCGCTCTTTTTGAATATGGCAACGACAATCTTGAAATGGGCGAAGGTTATATCCGCATGGTCAGCAGTTTGACGAGGGATATGGACGCTATTTCTGAAAAACTATTTGCCCTAAAAACCAAAGGCGGCAGCGAATACTGCGGTTGGGTCATTGGCGATGCCGTTAGTAATTTGAAATGGTCTGATGATAATGATGATTTAAAACTCATCATCATTGCTGGCAATGAGCCGTTTGACCAAGGGCCAAAAGACTATAAAGAAACGTGTAAATCAGCGAGTAATAAAGATATTGTCATCAACACAGTTCATTGTGGACCTTGGCAAGAAGGCATCAGAACGCATTGGAAAGATGGCGCGGACATAACAAAAGGCAAATATTTAAACATCGAACAAGACCGAAAAGTCATTCACATCATTACGCCTTGGGACAATCGGATGAATGAACTCAATGGCAAACTCAATAGAACGTATATCGGTTACGGTTCCGTTGGCAAAGAAATGAAGGTGCGCCAAGAACAACAAGATATGAACGCGGCTAAATATGGCTCCGCCAATGTCGCTTCACGAACTGCCTACAAGGCAAAAGTCCAATACCGCAACGACTCATGGGATTTGATAGATGCTTCTGAGAAAGACAACGATAAAATTGCCAATATGAAAACAGAGGAATTGCCCGATGAAATGCAAAAAATGTCCGTTTCTGAACGAAAGGCGTATATCGAAAAGTTGAGAAAAGAACGTGACGATGCACGTAAAGAAATTCAAGATTTGGAAAAGAAAATCGCTGCATTTACAGCCGAAGAAACCTTAAAACAAGGTGACAATTTGACCTTAGATAAGGTCATGCAAGACGCTGTGGTGGAACAAGCAAAGGGAAAAGGATTCGTTTTTGAAAAATAGCACCCCTCAGTATTTTGCAATAAAAAAGCCGTTTCTCCTTGGAAAAGCGGCTTTTTTATTGCAGAAAAGTCAATACCTTATGATTTTGTCGCATTCAACTCTAAGCGAATCGCTTCGACAAAAGTAATCGGCACATCAAATGCTTCTGCAATTTGAGCATTTTCCAAACGCGTTGTTTTCATAAGTCTTACAACAGTCTGTCGTTTAAATTCTTGCTCTCTTTTATGAGCTTTGGCTTCGCCGATAGCTATGCCTTTTTCCATGCCTTTTTCCATGCCTTTTTCCATAGCTTTCTCTTCTGCCACGTCAAAAATTGATTTAAATGCAGTTGCCATTTTTTTATCAGGTTTTAATTGTTCAACAATTTCATTAAATTTTATATTGTCTAATTTTGAACGCCTTTCAGAATATTCCATGAGCATTCTTAGATATGTTTTAAACAACAGCGATGGCTTAGAAGTTTCTGCAAATTTAAGTATTTCTTCTAAGTTTTGCTGAAAAAATTCTTTGTCATGGGCATGTTTCAAAGCTATAAAAGCTGCCCGAAGTTCGCCCAAATCAATAGCTGCTTCTATATCCGCATCTGGCATTGCTTGTAAATCTATGACTATGTACTTTGGAAAAGAGACATATTCTAAGATGGTTTCGGGTAAATACTTAGCAAAATAGTCATAAAGGCGTTTGTATTTCCATTTTCTCGCACCATGATAAATCAATATTGGAATAACAATACTGGGCGGTTGTTCATTATTAATATCAACCAATTGGATGCTTCTGATATAATCCTCTATCTGAAAATCAATGGGTTTATCAGGGATACTACTTTTGAATTCGCCCAAAAAGCAAAACCTAAAATTGGGCAACTTCTTTCTACCGCGAATGGATTTTGGAATAGCTTCCTTTTTCAAAGCCGCTTCGTAAATCGTATCGGAATAGGTGATTTGCAAAATTTCGTCCACATGCGTATCGGGTTGTTTTTTCAAGGTCGAAAAATCAATATACGCTTTTAGATTTTCAGGAATAGCAAATTGCAGAATTTTCAAAACCAATTCTGGATAACTGAATATACCCCGCACGAAATCGTCGTGGTCTTTGTTCCGTTTGCGTTTTGCTTCATTGGTTGTTTTCTTCATAATGTTTGGTTTTAGAATAAGAGGCGAAGCTAACAAAAGTATTTTAGCACCCAAATTACCCCCTCAGTATTTTCAACAAAAAAGCCACGTTTTTACTTGAAAACGTGGCTTTTTTGTTGAATTAGTCTAAAAATCAATCAAAACTCAAAACCCCAAACCGATACGTTCGTCCACTTTCACCATAAACAGCCATATCTCTACGCCCGACTTGTCTGCAAATTTTAGGACGTGTCACCACACCTTTATCTCTGTTTGAAAACATCGGATAACGTTTCAAACTGCCATCTCTTGCGACTTCTGCGAGTGTGACAACCGAGTATTTATCAGGCGTTTCAGCAACCGTTTTAGTGCGATTTGGGTCAAGGTTTTTCGGATTTTCATTGTAAGCAAAGTACAATTTATCCGCCACAATACTCATCGCATAAGAGGAGTATTTACCGCCATCATTAACAGAAACCTGCCGTTTAGGCACACGTGTCGTCCAAGCAATTTCACCATCGGGTTGAATATTGACCACAATAATGTCATTATAATTGAAATAATAATCTGAACGACGATTATTGCGGTTGGAGCGGTATCCGTAAGGGTCGTACCAAGACGAATAATAAGGTGAATTCCAAGAGTTGTAAAGCCCATAAGGATTGTACCCATACATATTGTTATTCAGCATCCTTTCCTCTACAAAATATTGTTCTGCAATGAGAATCACACCGCCATCGCTGCGCATAATGAGTTTATCAAGGGAATAATCGAAAAGCTCGGGTGCACGTTCTTTGTCGTCGCGGTCAATAGCCGCTTTCGCTTGCATTTTACTTCTATCAGACAAATTAGCAGTAACAAAATTAAAATCAAACTCACGGGTTGAGATACTCGTCATATCCTTAGTACGTGGGTTAATTTTGAAAAAACAAGAGCCTTTCATGCCTTTTGCATCTTTTTCGGAATAAAAACCTGCACAAACGATGTCGCCATCATCAGCAATTCTGAAAGTCAAATCTGTAACAAACTTATCTTTTAAAAGAATTTTATACTCCTGAACATCAATCGTTTCATCTTTCATGTAAGCGACAATATCATATTGATAAGTAGCTTTACCCCGTCTTTCCAAGCGATTTGACCCCTCAGTATATATAATGCCTAATAGATAGACGTTGCCTTTGTTGTCCACTTGATAGTCTTCGACGCTGAAATTCTTTTTACCATAAGGCAATTTGGCTTCTTTTGCCCACTGTTGTGTAAAATCTGCATCATAAACGGCTAAGGAAAACGACTGACCATCTTTCGAGTTTGGTTGACGATTGAAAATGACAATTTTAGAACTATCACGCGATTGTGCCAAACTGAACACGTCTTGTCGCTCGCGGTTCGTCTCGTCTTGTTCGCCAATCATAACTATATCTTTTGTCAAGTTCAATGTTGATTTATTGACTTCTTGAGCAAAAAGGTAGGTTTTTTCATGCTTTTCGTTGTAAAAAAACGACAGCATCCACAAACGACCGCCGACCATGACGACATCTTTGATGAAACGTTCTTTACCTTTATAATCTAAATCCAACTCACGGCTGCGAACAAGTTTCATCTTAGAATTATAATATTCAATAATCGGTTTTTGCTTGCCGCCACCGATAAGCCCGCCTTGGTGTAAGCGCAAAGTGTAAAAACCGCCCCCCTCAGTAGCGATGATTTTTTGAATCTCTGTATTGGAAGGCTCTTGATATTCGTCGCTCCAAACCATCGTTGCGGGTGTGCGATTGTCCTCATTAGCGACTTGTTGGGCATAAGCCCCGATAAAAAAGCTCGATAAAATGAGCATCAGATAATAACGTGTATTTTTCATGTTTTATAAAATTTAAGTATAAAGGACATAATAACGGATAGTGGAATAGTTGATAATGGATAATTTAAAGCGTTGGGAATCAGCTTGTAGCTTCAATACTTTTAATCAAACCATAAAAAAACGCCCCCCTCAGTAAAATAAGCACTTTCAATAAAACTAACGTAGTTTAAAGGTAAAAAACGGTCATTTCGTTGTCAAATTTAGGCAATTAGGCGGTTAAAGTTTTCTTAAATTTCAAAAAGAAGTGTAAATCTTAAAATTTGGAAAAAAACTTAGCTTTAAAACCAAACTTGCCTCAAATATCTAAACATTTAAATAATTTACTAAAATAGATAACAACAAAATTAAAATCGCACCCCCTCAGTATCAGCATAATATTCTTCGTTGTGTTCCTCAAAAAAAGCATAAAACATGGATTTTAATTCATAAACTGGCAAAAAATCATTAGAAAAACTTTGAACAACGCTTTTTTATTCGGCTGTGGGAAGTTAACTTTGCGACGATTTTTAAGAACACATATAAAAGTCTATATACGATATGTCGCTTAATCGCTTATTATACGCTTGTTTGTTGAGCACTTTAACGTTCGCAACGCTTTCAGCACAAGCTCCTGAAACTCATACACCCGAAACGCACCCGCCTGCGGCAACTGAACAACAGCCTCATGGCGAAGCTACACCTGAACATGGTGCAGAAGCTCACGCAACTCATTCAGATTGTGCGCCTGAAGAAACGAAAAGCGAAAAATACGACCCCGTCCCCGCGGTGATGCACCATATTGGTGACGCGCATCATTTCCACATCATTGGCGACATTCATTTGCCTTTGCCTGTTTTCGCTTACGATTCTGAAAACGGTTTCACATCTGGTCTATCAACGATGTTTCATCATGGCGCAAAAGCTGTGAATAGTTTCGTGTTAGCACACGACGTTGTCCGCAAAGCGAAAGGTTTGCCGATGGGAGAAGTTGAATTAGATGAAATTCACGATGGTCATTATTCTTTTGTCAAAGAAGAACTCAACGCAAAAGGTAAAAAAGAAGACCACCACTTTGTTAGCTATAAAGGACAGTGTTACGAATTGGAAGAAAGCCGTAAATTGACAAACTTAGAATCGTCATGGATTGATTTTTCGATTACGAAAAACGTGTTCACGATGCTTTTAGCTTTGGCGTTGATTGCTTTGGCTTTTTTCAAAACAGCTAATTTCTACAAAAAGAATCCAAATAAAGCACCAACAGGCTTGGCAAATTTGATGGAAGTTTTCGTTACATTTATACGTGACGAAGTTGCTAAACCGTCAATTGGACCTAAATACGAGAAATATATGACGCTTTTGATGTCGTTGTTTTTCTTCGTTTTGTTCAATAACCTATTCGGTTTGATTCCATTTTTCCCAGGCGGTGCAAACGTTATGGGTAATATCAGCTCTACAATTGTTTTAGCCATTATCGTTTTTCTTGTCGTCACTTTAAGTGGTAACAAAAACTACTGGCAACACATTGTTTGGATGCCCGATGTGCCAATTCCTATTAAAATATTGATGCTTCCTATTGAAATTGCTTCAATTTTCATCAAACCGTTCACATTGCTTATTCGTCTTTTTGCGAATATCGTTGCAGGTCACGTTATCATTTTGACATTCGTTAGTTTGATTTTCATCTTCGGTAACGCTGGTCAAAGCATTGGAGGTTCAGCAGGTGGTTCTCTCATGGCAGTACCTTTCGTAGCATTTATGAACATTTTGGAGGTTCTTGTTTCGTTTTTGCAAGCGTTTATTTTCACATTATTGTCTGCTTTGTATATCGGTGCGGCTGTTGAAGAACACCACCACGCTGATGAAGCACACCATTAATAAGGTAATGATGAATGATGAGTTATAAATGATGAATTTATAATCCATCATTTATTTAGCGCTTTTGATATTTGAACATTTAGTAAAATGAGTGAAATAAAATGTACTATTTTGAATTATAAAGCATTGTAAATCAATGCATAAAAAATTCATCATTCATCATTTTTAATTCATCATTACTTATTTATACGATTTTTTATAACTTTTAATAAATTTAAACAAAATGACTGGTACACTCGCAGCAGTCGGTGCAGGTTTAGCCGTAATTGGCGCAGGCATCGGTATCGGACAAATCGGTGGTAAAGCGATGGAAGCTATCGCTCGTCAACCTGAAGCCGTAGGTGACATTCGCACGAACATGTTGATCGCAGCAGCCCTTGTAGAAGGTGCAGCTTTGGCAACTATCGTCTTGTCGTTCTTCGTCTAATCCGCCGAAAGAATCTAAACGTTGACCTGCCAACGGTTGGTTGGTAGGCAACGTTTAATCAAATTCGAAAGACACCCCCTCAGTATATCGAGGGTTTTTAGATAAAAAATCAACAATTTTAAAAATTCAACTATATAGCAATGGAAATCTTTTTTCTTGCAGATTTTTCTCCGATTAAACCTGATTTTGGTCTCCTGTTTTGGACATCGGTTATTTTCCTTTTGGTCTGGATTCCAATCGGACGCAAAGCCTTCAAGCCTATCCTCGAAGCGTTGAAATCACGCGAAGAAGGCATCGCTAATGCACTCGGTGCAGCAGAAAATGCCAAATTAGAAATGGCTCAATTGAAAGCTGAAAACGAGCAAATCCTAACAGAAGCACGCGAAGAACGCATGAAAATGCTTAGAGAAGCGAAAGACATAGCGTCTTCAATCGTTGCTGATGCCAAAAATGGTGCAAAAGACGAAGCGTCTAAAATCATGAAATCGGCTCAACAAGAAATCGAAAACATGAAGCAAGCCGCTATGACGGAAGTCAAAAACCAAGCAGGTTTGCTTGCCCTCGATATCGCTGAAAAAGTGATAAGAAAAGAGTTGAAAAGCGATGCTTCGCAAGTAGCATTCGTGAATACACTCGTGAAAGAAATGAATCTTAATTAATGATGAATGATAAATGATGAATGATGAATGTGTAATAATGCGCCTCATCATTCATCATTCATCATTCATAATTTATCATTATAGAATTATGTCAGTAAGCAGTAGAGTCGCGGGGCGTTATGCCAAATCATTGATGGACTTATCCAAAGAATTGGGTAAGCTCGATGTCGTTGTGGAAGATATAAAGACCATTGACGCAGCCGTCAAAAATCGGGATTTGTACTTATTGTTGCAAAGTCCAATCATCAATGCCGATAAGAAAAACTCGATTATGACCGCCATTTTTGGAGGTAAATTGAGTGATTTGACGATGTCGTTCATCAAAATATGCGTTGATAAAAACCGTGAAGGCTTATTGCCCGATATTTCTACGGAGTTTTTAGCCGCGCACAAAAAAATGCAAGGCATTACAACCGTCGTTGTTAAAACAGCGACACCCCTCAGTACAGAAGCAGTTGAGGCGATTCGCGCGCAACTTGTTTCAAGTTCTGATACTTTGGCAAAAGTTGAAATTGAAGTCAAAGTTGACCCATCGCTCATTGGTGGTTATGTGGTTGAGTTTGGTGATAAATTGTACGATGCAAGCGTTGCACATAAGTTAGATGTCTTGAAAAAAGACTTTCTCTCTAATGTATATGAGTCGCAAGTATAAGAAGCATGGGTCAGTTTAGTACCCCCTCAGTATAAAAGGTTGAATTTCATCATTTTGTAAAATAGCTAAAATGAAAAAAGTCGCTTTTGTATGTATTCTGTTTCTGATTCTATCCTGTTCAAAAAAAGATAGTAAAATAGATTTAACTTCTAAAACTGAGGCTTTTTATATTGAAAATGATGCGACAACGTCATATTTAGGACAAAAAACCGTGAAAGTTACGGTTTTTGACACAATGCTGAATTCTGTATGTACTTCAAGTTTTGTACAATTTGAGGATTTAACTCAAACAGGAATTA
>JANLQI010000063.1:0-11643 GCA_031367705.1 Saprospiraceae bacterium
CGCATCAGTCCAATCAGTGGTCTCCTTTTCTATATCATAATATAAAAACTACCAATCACCACCGGCACCGCCACCGTCGAAACCACCACCGCCGAAACCACCAAATCCACCACCGCCAGAATCAGAACCACCGCCCCAACCGCCGCCGCCAAAACCACCGCCGCCGATCATCCAGCCACCGCCGCCATAAGTCCGACGACCAGAATTATATTGTGCGAACTGACCACGTCTATTGATGAATGAAATAATGATGATAATAATAATCAAAATGATGATAAAAACCCAAAAACCACCATCGCTATCTGAATTGTCACCTTTGCCTTCATTGACAAATTCACCATTTGCTGCACCGCGAATGACTTGAAAGGCTTCATTAAAACCGTCATAAAACCGCTTTTCTTTAAAATTCGGTACTATTTTTTGCTCAATAATGCGTTTACAAATAATATCAGGTAAAAAACCTTGAACACCACCGCCTGTTGCAATAAACACTTTACGTTTAGGTGCTAAACCGACGATAATGACCACGCCGTTGTTCTTTTGAGCTGTACCCACACCCCATTTTTTACCAATTTCAACTGCCCAATCAAAAATGTCATAATCGCCCAAATCAGCTAAAGTAACAATAGCGACTTGTGTAGATGTCGAGTCATTGTAAGCTACTAAGTCTTTTTCAAGCCGCATTTGCTCCTCAACAGACATCAAATTGGCGTAATCGTTGACCAATTTAGGCGGCGAAGGCCGTGGTGGTATAGGCGGTTGACCCCTCAGTATAGAGCTAACAGAAAGGGTAAAAAGAAGTAAAAAAGGAAGGATATATTTATAAATCATCAATTGTATTATCAGTATTTGAAACTTATGTTAAATCTATGGGTGTAACAGTAGATTTAGTAAATTTTTAGAATTTACTAAATCTGAACTAAAGTCATTTCCCATAAACGGGCTTATCGGGCAATTCATTTTTATCATCTGACTGATATGGAAAATGGGCTTTTAAGGCTTCGCCAATATCCAAAGCGACTTGGCAAACACCATCCACAATGCGTTCATCTGTTAAAAAAGTCTTTAAAGTCGCTGCTTCTGTCGTCCAATAGCTAAAACCCATTTTTTTATGTATGCCTTCATCTCCGAAAATTGCGAATTTGCGGCTTTCCATGGCTAAATAAATCAATACGCCGTTACGTTCTTGCGTCTTTTGCATTTTCAATTTTTTGAAAATCTCAACCGTCCGTTTTTCGACACTGTCTGGACAAGACGTTTCAACATACACCCGTATTTCACCAGAACTTGCCTTTTCAGCCGTCTGAATTGCCGCCATTATGCGCTGTTCTTCTTCTTTATTGAAGAATTGTTTCTTTTTTGTCCAAAACATCTTTTTAGTTATGAATTATGAGTTATGAATTATGAGCTTTCAAGTATAACTCATAATTCATAACTCATAACTATTTTTATTGTTGTGGTTTCGTATCAAATGCACCTTTCAAACTCGGTGCTTTGTCAGATCCTTTATCCGATTCAAACGCACCTTTTTCCTTGAAACCAAACATACCTGCAAAAATATTGCTTGGGAAAGTCCGTACACTGACGTTATATTCCTTTACTGCTGCGTTGTATTCATTACGAGCCACTTTAATACGATTTTCAGTGCCTTCCAGTTGAGCGCGCAACTCACCAAAAGCAGCATTCGCTTTTAGGTTTGGATATGACTCTGCAATACTCAAAAAGCGACCGAGTGCAGTCGTCAACTGACCCTGATTTGCTTGAAATTCTTGAATTTTTTCAGGTGTCAAATTCGACGCATCCACTTTCATTTGCGTGGCACTTGCACGAGCCGTGATAACACCTTCGAGAACACTTTTCTCAAAATTAGCTTCGCCTTTAACAGCCTCTACGATGTTAGGTATAAGGTCAGCGCGACGTTGATAATCACTTTGAACATTGCCCCATTTTTGCTTGACACCTTCGTCGGTTTGTACCATACTGTTGAATTTACACCCGCCATATAGGAACAAAACGACGGCAAGGCCGATAAGCATCATTGTTGAGTTTTTCATAATAACTTCTTAATTTTTAGATTTTTTTTAATAGTTGTTAATCAATTTTTCTTGAAAATACTGAGGGGTCACTTAAATATCATAATCGAACAAATTTAGGCAAAAACTTTACAAAAGTGATTTTTTGACTTAAAATGTGATTAATTTGTGAATTCAGATGCTCATTTTTGTTAGAAATTTCACATCTTAAACTCGCTACAATGAATACGTTTACGTTCAAAATAGTTCTCTCGATACTCGTTGCAAGTGGCTTTTTATCCTTTTTCGTTGGTAGAAAAACGACGAATCAGCCTATTCAATCGTCCAATAATACCCCGTCCAAAAGCCAAAATTCAGCAAATGGTATAGCCGTTTTAGAACTTTACACTTCCGAAGGCTGTTCAAGCTGCCCTCCCGCCGACGATATACTGAGGGGTGTCGTCAACCAAGAAAATGTCTTCGCCCTAGCTTTTCATGTGACTTATTGGAATCGTTTGGGTTGGAAAGATTCGTTCAGTCAAAAGGCTTTTGATGAACGGCAATATGCCTATTCATCTCGTTTTCAAAAAGACGGAGTTTACACTCCGCAACTCGTCGTCAACGGCACAGAGGAATTTGTCGGTTCTCGAAAATCACAAACGGACAATGCCATTAAAAAGGCTTTGGCAACACCTGCTGTTACTCAAATTGACTTATCTAAAACGTTGATAGACAATAAAATAGCTATACATTATTCATTATCGGGAGATATTGTAAACGCTGTTTTGAATTTTGCTGTTGTTGAATCAAATTTTACAACAAAGGTTATGCGTGGCGAAAATGAAGGACGTATTTTGAAACAGGATAATGTTGTACGTGAATTTCAGACCCTTGAAGTTAAAAATAGCGTAGGAATGCAGAATATTCTACCCTTGAAAAATTGGCAAATGTCAAATTGTACACTTATTGTTTTTTTGCAAAATAAAAAAACAGGTCAAGTATTAGGTGCGTCGAAAATAAGGTTGAATTAAAATTGAAAATTTTATCTCTCAAAGGCTTGTTTTCAAGTAATAAATCTAAATTTGACTCTAATCTGTTAAAGTCAAATTTAGATATTTTTTGAAATGAAAATACTCCATACCGCCGATTGGCATCTCGGCAAACGCCTCGAAAATTTCAGTCGGCATGATGAACAAGTGCTTGTATTAGATGAAATTTGCGAAATTACAGAACGTGAAAACCCTGATGTCGTTATCATCGCAGGAGACCTTTTCGATGTATTTAATCCACCCAATGAAAGCAGTGAATTGTTTTTTAAAACGTGTAAACGTTTAGCTAATAATGGTTTACGTGCTGTGATTGCCATTGCTGGCAACCATGACTCACCAGAACGGATTGAAGCACCTGAGATGTTGGCGCGTGAATGTGGTATCGTTTTCAGTGGTTTTCCGAATACATATGTCCAACCTTTTAGTCTGCCAACGGGGTTGGCTTTAACCAAGAGTGATAGTGGTTTTTTGGAGTTAAAATTGCCAAATTGTCCCTATCCTTTGCGACTTTTTTTGACACCTTATGCTAATGAATTTAGATTGAAACAATACCTCAATATTGAAAATCCAGACGAAAATATGCGCCAAATTTTGACTGAACAATGGTACGATTTGGCACAAAAGTATGGAGATACTGAGGGGGTCAATATTGGTGTGGCGCATCTTTTTGTGATGAAAGAAAATGGTGTTACACCCGAAGAACCTGATGACGAAAGGTCTATCAATGTCGGTGGTGCGGGTGCCGTTTTTTCCGATTGTTTTCCTTTGCAATTTCAATATGTTGCGCTCGGTCACTTGCATCGGCAGCAAGTAATTGACACACTGCCCTGCCCTATTGTTTATTCAGGTAGCCCTTTGGGGTATAGTTTTAATGAAGACAATCAAGAAAAATATGTCATGTTGATTGAGGCAAAACCAAATCAACCAATTGATTATCAACGTATTAAATTAACACAAAACAAAAAACTACTGAGGGGTCGTTTTGAAGATATTGATGAAGCAGTTGCTTGGCTTTCTGAAAACCCCAATGATTTAGTGCAAATAACAATTGTTTCAGACACCTATTTGAATCCATTAACAACACAACGAATACGGGCGGCACATAAAGGCGTTATAGAGATAAGACCTGAAATCCATGATATAAATACGGTTCATATTTCTAAAAATATTGACCTCAATAAAAGCATTGACGAACTATTTTGGGATTATTTCAAACGTGAAAAAAATCAAGAACCGAATGAGGATTTGAAACTCCTTTTTCAAGAAGTATTAGCTGTTGAAACTGAAAACGAAAAAATATGATACCTAAATTATTGACAATCAAAGGTTTATATTCCTATCAAACGGAACAAACAATTGATTTTGAAGAACTGACAAAGAGTCATCTATTCGGCATTTTTGGCAACGTAGGTGCAGGAAAATCCTCTATTTTGGAAGCCATCATGCTTGCGTTGTATGGCGAAGTGGAGCGTATGGGCAAAGTGGGGCGCAACTACAATATTTTGAATTTGCGTAGCGACGAATTATTGATTGTTTTTGATTTTGAAATAGAAGGAAAACTGTATCGAAGTAAAGTTTCGGGCAGCCGAAACAGTAAAAAATTCAATGATGTAAAGGTAAAACCACCTACTTTTTCTGAATATATCGAGGGCGATTATAAACCGATTGATATCGAAACGGCTGAAACATTGATTGGTTTGAAACCCGATGATTTCAAAAAAACAATCATCATTCCACAAGGCACTTTTCAAGATTTTTTGCAATTGGGCGATACAGAAAGGGCAAGGATGATGCGTGAATTGTTTGGATTAAAACAATATGAGTTAGAAGAAAATGTCAAAATTTTACAAAGTCAAAACGATACTAAAACCCAAGTAATGAAGGGTCAATTGGCTCAAATTGGCGATATAAAACCAGAAGACATTGAGGCTAAAAAACTACAACTAACTGATTTACAAACAGATATAAGTAAACAGCAAATTGAACTTGATAAAAATAGAAATACGGAAAATGAATTAAAACAACTTAAATCTGATTTCGAACAATGGCAGCAAAATCAAAAAAAACAGGCTGAATTGGCTGCTCGTGAAGCGCATTTTTCGGGTCTCCAAAAACAGATGGAGGATTACGAAACCGCTTTTTTGACCTTTAAAAATCTGCTTGAAAACAGAAATAAATTAGCCTCTGATTTGTCTAAAAACAAAGCTGAATTGGATAAAAAACAGCAAAAATTTACTGAAAATAATGTTTTAATAGAAAAACTAAATGAATCAAAAGAAAAACTGACCCCTCAGTATGAGCAGCGTGAAAACCTTAAAAAACAAGCGGAAGAAGCTCGGAAAATCATGGGTATCCAAATTGCTGAATATGAAGTAATCAAATTAGAAGTACGGCTTTCAAATGGCAATAAACACCTGAATGATAAAAATCTTTCGCTTGAAAAATTCAAGACAGCGGCAACTGAAATTGAAAAACAGCGGGTCGGATTGCGTCAAAATCAACCGAATCTAAGTGAATTAAACACTGTAAAGGATTGGTTTTCAGAAAGTTTTAATTTACATAAAGAAATTGTGCGATTGGAAAATGAGATAAAAGGACTTGATGAAAAATTAGAAGGTATTGATAAATCTAAATCAGTTATTGTTTGGAAAGATTTGCCCTCGCTCAATATTCAGTTGTCAACAGAAACCAAAATTTCGGATATTATTGCAGAAGTTAAGTTGAAATTAGCTGGTTTGAAAACGGATAATGAAAAGATTCAACATGAACAACTGCACCTAAAAGCGGCTGAAAAACTGGAGTCATTGGCATCTGCTCTCACGGAAGGCGACCCTTGCCCTTTGTGCGGCGCAACGCATCATCCTTCTTTGATGCAAATCAGTGAAGTACGTTCTACTTTAAAAAGTTTAGACGTTCGTTTGGCACAGCTTAAAAAAGAAATACAAACGTTAGAAAATATTGAAAATCAACTCATTACGCTCAACATTAATTATAATAATGAAGTTTTTGCGCTACAAAAAATTAACGTCGTTTTGTCTGACGAAAAACAAAAATTAGAAGCGCATAATCAAAAATTTGTTTGGCAATCTTTCTCTCCTAATGACTTTGGTGCAGTTGAAAAAGCGATTCAAGCAGCTGCCAATTTTGACAATATGATGCGGAAACTTGAAGATGATTTGCAAAAAATCAGTAAAAACAAAGAAAATACTGAGGGGGATATTGAGCGTTATCGGAAAGAATTAAGCAATATTCAAGCAGATGCGGCGGCACAACAATCCGCCATGGAGGTGTTAAAAGCACAAATCAAAGTTTTGAATTTTGAAGAATGGCGGACTAAACCTGAGTCAGAATTAAAAAAATCAGCTGAAGACCTTGAAAAACAATACGTTACAATAGAATCTGAATATCTATATTTAGAAAAACAAATCCAAAAATGTCAATCAGATGGGCAAATACTGAGGGGTAGTATGGATACTTTGACACAAGCGCAGAATACATTCGTTGCCAATCAAAAATCTCTTGTGTCGGAATTGAATGACAAATTGACCGCATCACGTTTTGAAAACTTTGAAATCGTCGAACGCATTTTAGCGACGAATTTAAACGTATCGGAGGAGCGTCAAAAATTGGATGATTTTAAAAACCAGAAACTTCTTGTCTCGGCTCGGCTTTCTGAATTGAATGAAAAGCTCCAAGGACGGGTATATGATCCTGAAAATCACCATGCGTTAAGTCTTGAAATTCAAAATATTGAGAAAAAAATTCAACAACAAAATCAAATTATTGGTGAATTAAATCGAGACATTAAGGATATGAGCAGCCGCTTGAAGCAGCGTCAAGAAACGGAAAAAACTTTAATGGTTTCTGAACATCGTGGGGAAAACCTGCGGGTACTGAGGGGCCTGTTTCAACGCAGTGGTTTTGTCAATTATGCCAGTTCTGTTTTTTTACAAAGCATCATCAATGCCGCCAACGAGCGATTTAAGCTATTGACTAAACAACAATTGCGTCTTGAAATCACTGAAAATAACAGTTTTATTGTGCGTGATATGCTCAATGGCGGTCAACTGCGCGATGTGCGTACTTTGTCGGGTGGTCAAACGTTCCAAGCGTCTTTGTGTTTGGCGTTGGCATTGAGCGACCATATTCAAAGTCGACATCAGACTCGTCAAAATTTCTTTTTCTTAGATGAAGGATTTGGTTCACTCGATGGAGAATCATTGCAAAAAGTTTTTGAGTCGTTGAAAGCATTGCAAAAAGAAAACCGTATTGTTGGTGTCATTTCGCATGTTGAGAATATGCGTTGGGAAATTGAACGGTATTTACAAGTCACTTTATCTGATAGTAAAGGCAGCGAAGTGGAATTGGTAATCGGATAGGGAATGGTGAATGGTGAAATTGTTTATTTTTCAAGTAAAAAAAGCCATTTCGGAGTCCGAAATGGCTTTTTTACTTGAAAAATAAAAGTTTTGTAAATTATTGCGCCGCAGGTTTTACAGCACCTTTAATTGTCAAAACAGTATTAGCAGGATCTGTATTAGCCGTCAAAGTCACCGTTTTTTGTTGGTCACCTGGCTTCCCTTTTGAGTCAAAAATGACTTTTATTTCACCAGTTTTGCCTGGTTTGATAGGCTCTTTAGGCCATTCTGGAACCGTGCAACCGCAAGAACCATGTGCATCGCTGATGATAAGGTCGTTTGTACCCGTATTTTTGAATTTGAATGTGTGCTTCATTTTGTCACCTTCATTCACACTGCCCCAAGCGTAAGATAATTCATCAAACTTAATGGCTGTTGTTTTTCCAGCTGGTGCAGGTGCAGGTGCAGCTGGAGTTGTTTGTGCTGAAGCAGGTTTAACTGGCTCTATAGCTGCTTTAGAAACAGATGCAACGCCAGAAGAAGGCGCAGCTTGTGTTTCTGGCGTTGTCGCCATGGTTGTTGATACATCGGAAGCGGCTGGTGTTGACGCTGTTTCAGTAGTTGTCGATGAAACAGTTTCAGATGCGGGTTTGTCGTTTTTACAAGCAGCAAAAGACAAAGCGAAAGCGGCGAAAATTACGCCCGTAATGAGATTTTTCATTGCTATTTTTATTTTATTTTATTAATATTTATTTTTTTATTAATTCGATTTTTTGAAAGAGACAAATTTAGAAAAATCAAACGAAATACTGAGGGGTAGATTGAATTCTTTAACGTTATTTTTAGAAAAATATGTCAAAAAACCTTTTAAAACCGACAAAGAACAGTTTAATCATCCAACATATCAGGTCGGCGTTCCTTTGTCCTTTTTAAGGACTCTTCATAACGCCATTCATTTATTTTTGCTTCATGCCCCGATTTTAAAACGTCTGGAATACGCCAACCATTGTATTCTTCTGGTCGTGTATATACAGGCGGAGCAAGCAAATTGTCTTGAAACGAGTCGAACAAAGCAGATGTTTCATCACCCAAAACACCTGGAATCAAACGTCCGATGGCATCTACCATGACGGCAGCCGCTAACTCGCCACCACTTAGAACGAAGTCTCCGATAGAAACCTCCAAAGTGATAAAATGTTCTCGAATACGTTCATCAATACCTTTATAATGCCCACATAAAAGGATAAGATTGTTATACATGGATAGGCGATTCGCCATAGGTTGGTCGAATTTCTGACCGTCTGGGGTTAAAAATATCACTTCGTCGTAAGTTCGTTGGGCTTTTAAGTCGTTGATGCAGTTGGCTATCGGTTCAATTTTCATCACCATACCTGCCCCGCCGCCAAATTGGTAATCGTCAATCTGTTTGTGACGACCTATGCCAAAGTCGCGGAGATTGTGTACGACGACTTCGTACAAGCCTTTTTGTTGCGCACGTTTCATTATGGAATGCTGAAACGGGCTGTCTAATAGTTCAGGAACAACAGAAATAATGTCTATTCTCATATTAATGGTGAATGGTGAGTTATAAATGATGTACGATAAATGATGAATGATGAATATTACTGAGGGGATAATATTCATCATTTATCATTCTTCGCTCATCATTCACCATTAAATTACTGGTTAATCTTAATCAATTCAACTTCGAAAATTAAGGCTTCGTAAGGGCCGATGTCGCCACCAGCACCGCGCTCACCGTAAGCGAGTTCGGCAGGAATGAAAAACTTCCATTTAGAACCTTCTGGCATCAATTGCAAACCTTCTTGCCAGCCTTGAATAACGCCATTGACAGGAAAATCAATCGGTTGACCACGTTCAACAGAGCTGTCAAAGACCTTTCCATTGAGCAAAGTACCGTGATAATGAACGGTTACTTTGTCTGTAGCTTTCGGCATAGCACCCGTACCTGCTTTGATGACTTCATATTGCAAGCCACTTGCAGTTGTTTTCACACCTGCACGTTTAGCATTTTCCGCAAGGAAACTTTGGCATTTTTCGATGGTTGCTTGAAACTTACCTTTGCTGGCTTCCTGCATATATTTGCTGAAAATTTGATTGGCAGCTTCGGCTTTTATCACCTCTGTACCTTTGATAGCTTCTTCGAAGCCTTTTGCCATTGACGCTGCGTCAATTTTGACGCTTTCGCCATTTTTGAAATTTTGAGCGAATAAAACGCCCAGGCTGTAACTTACTGAATCCATTTTTTGATTTGAATCTTGAGAAAATACATTTACTGCAAGCATCATTGCCGCAGCAAAAGTCGAAAGAATTTTTTTCATTTTTTAATTGAATTAAAATAACTGGAATAATTTGTCGTGCTTTTGACGCACAAAGGTAGTTTTTTGAACAAAATCAATCGTTAAAGAAACGTGAAATTTAAATAAAAAAAGGGCGATGGTTACAAACCGTCGCCCTTTTTTTGAGAAAAACCGTCTAAAAGTCAGGAAAACTCGAAAGTCTTCCCGACTTTGACAGCAATACTCATAACCATTTAAAAATTAAATTTATGCTACGGCATTCCGTAGTGATATCTTGAAACTAACGTTTTTGTCAAATTTGAGTGGCAGATTCATGCTTTTTGTTGAGTGAGTCGCCCTAATTGAATTCTGTGACATTTCATCTGGATTATGATACAAAGATACGCCCCTTCTATTGACTTTCGCAATACCCTGCAAACTATATATTTTTTATGCAAACAAAACGTAATTTTGCGCCTACCTATTTAGGAACATTTTCTACCTCTATTTTTCACACCTAAAAGCACATATTCTTTAAAATATATTTTTCAATATGCCTTATATTAGACAGTCAACTTACAAAAAAGCCCCTTTTATGCAGTTTAATGGCGATTTGCAGTCCATTTTTCCCGCATATCGCAAAGTTACAGGTATTCATTATGAGCGTGAACGTATCACCACAACAGACAATGATTTCCTTGATTTGGATTGGATTGATTCAAAAAGTCGAAAATTAGTTCTTCTAACACATGGTTTGGAAGGTGATTCAAGCCGTCCTTATATGCTTGGAACGGCAAAAATGTTCGCTAAAAATGGTTGGGATGTGCTTTCTTGGAACTGTCGTTCGTGCAGTGGCGAGATGAATCGGACGTTTCGGCTCTACAATCATGGTGAAATTGGTGACATCGAGACGGTTTTAAATTATGCTTTGCAGAAAAAAAACTACGATGAAGTCGTCCTCATAGGCTTTTCGATGGGCGGCAATGTGTCCTTAAAATTTGCAGCAGTCAGTCAGCACCCCTCAGTAAAAAAGGTCGTGGCGTTCAGTTCGCCGCTTGAAATGCGTACTTCAACGGCGATTTTGGACTATCCTTCACGTTATATATATAAGGCGTATTTCAAAAAAGGCATTTTGCCAAAAGTAAAAATTAAGGCGCAACATTTTCCTGAACTTTTGGACATGAAAGAAGTAGAACAAGCGAAAACTTGGGAAGAGCAACAAAATCTCTTTTTTGTCAAAATAAACGGATATAAGAGTATTGACGATTTTTATGAAAAAGGCTCTGCCCTCAATTTTATACCACAATTGAAGATTCCGACCTTAATTGTCCAAGCCCAAAACGACCCGATGCTCACGCCTGAATGTTCGCCGATACAATTAGCTGAAAATCATAAGTTTATACATCTTGAAACGCCACTACAAGGCGGTCATTGTGGCTTTATGTTGCCCAATGACCGTGAGCATACTTGGGCAGAATATCGCGCTTGGGATTTTGTGAAAAATAATTGATACTCATATTTTTTATTAGTTTTGTGAAAAATTAACTCAATCACAGATTTACTTAATCACTATATATGTCCGTTACGCTCATCATCGTTATTGTCACTGTCTTGTTTTCGATGCAAGCCTTTAGTAATCCTGCTGTTTTTGATAAATTCAAGCACAGTCCTTACATCGAACATCGCCACAAAGAATATTACAGGTGGATAAGTTCGGGTTTTCTGCACGTTGATTACATGCACTTAGGCATCAACATGTTCGTTTTTTATCAATTTGGTGGTGCTGTTGAATCCATATATCAAGGGCTTTTTGGTCCAATGGGTGGCAGTTTATTGTTCCTTTTGATGTATTTGACATCTATTGTTGCCGGTGATTTAATCACTTTTGTCAAACACAAAGACAGTCCTTATTATACGGCGGTTG
>JANLQI010000069.1:0-2012 GCA_031367705.1 Saprospiraceae bacterium
TTAAAAACATAACGATTGTTTTGCAAAATCTCGTTAAATTTAATTACCAATCAATAGTTCTTAAAATTATTTTTATTAAAGTTAAAATTAAAAATTATTAAAATGAAAAATATGCTGCGATTCAGTTTTGCACCTTTTATATTCTTGTTTTGCTTGTTGAATACCCCCCTCAGTATATCGGCACAAAACAACGCGATTGAGAAATTTTTCAATCAATACATGGACGATGAAGCCTTTACCGTGGTTCATGTGACACCCAAAATGTTTCAAATGATTGCCAAATTGGACATTAAGGACAAGGACTATGCTGATGCAAAAGCCGTTCTTCAAGACCTTAAAGGTTTATGGATTTTGACCACTGACAACAACGTTAAATCACCACAACTCTACAAAGAAGCGGCTTCAAAAATCAATACGCAAGAGTATGAATTGCTGATGACGGTGCGTGATAAAGGCAGTAATGTCCGCTTTTGGACAAAGGAATCGGGTGGCATCATCAACGAATTACTGATGTTGGTGGGTGAACCTGACGAATTTACGCTCATCAGTTTTGTCGGCAAAATTGACCTTGATAAGATTTCAAAACTGGCAAATAAGGTGGAAATCAATGGTATGGAACACTTGAAAACAGTCAAAAAGAAGAACGAGTAATAAATATGAAATATGAAATATGAAATATGAAATATGAAATATGAAAAAACTACCCCCTCAGTATAAGGTGCTATATTTCATATTTTTTTAAAAAAAACAATCAAAAAATTTAGGGTTATGAAAAAGCTAATTGTCTTATCTATGTTATTGGTTTTCAGTCAGTTGTCGTATGGTCAACGCGATGCTTTGGACAAATTTATGGGTCGTTTTCAAGGCAAAGATGGTGTGATGAAAATGTCTTTTAATGGCAATTTCGATTTTGGCAATGATGAAAAAACAAAGGATTTTAATTTCAAATCGGCTAAAAGCAAAATCACTGGCGTGCGTTTGTATATTCTGGGCGAGAAAGCACAGGTACAAAATGCTGAATTTCAATCACTTGTGAACAATATGAAACGGGCGGATTTTGAAGATTTTATGACGGTTCGAAAAGGCGGAGACCGTGTTCATTTTATGGGTCGTGAAACGAGTAAGGGTTATACAGACATTACTTTTTTGACAAAAGATGACAAAGGTGGTGCGTTTTTGATGTGCCTCGAAGGGTTCTTTTCGAAGCATGATGTTGAAAACATGACGAAAGAAAATAGACCTTAGGTAATGGTGAATATTTTAATGGTGAATGGTGAATGGTGAATGGTGAATGGTGAATGGTGAATTTGCCTAATGTATATTAACTAAGAAAACAATTTTTTAACAACTACGGAGCTTGCTCCACAACGACCAATTTGCAATGAAAAAGCTATTATTTTTTACAATTATCTTATTGACGGTCAATCAGTTAGCGCAAGCGCAGACGGAAAGTATTGACCGATTTGTCCGCAAGTACAAACGCTCGGCAACGGGGGAAAAGGTGGACATCACTGTGCCTGGTTGGCTCATTCGCTTCGGCATGAACTTTATGGACAAAGACGACCTCGAAGGCGTTGATATTCAAGCGATTGCACGAAAGGTCAGTGAAGTCCGTGTTGTTTCCATCGAAGGAGGCGACAAAGTGGCTTTTGCTGATTTTCAAAAACTAATTGAAGATGCCAAATCAGAAAACTTCGAGGAGTTGATGACAGTCCGCAGCGATGGCGACAATGTGCATATTATGATGCGTGAAAAGAGAGGTTTTATACGAGATGTGTTCATTATGGTTCAAGAAAACAGCGGTGAATTTGTGCTGGTAGATATTGGCGGCAAGTTCACGATGGACGATATCAATCGCGCTATCCAAGATGTAAAAGTGAATAAGAAACGCTCTAAAAAGGAACGTGTTACTGAAATTGATTAGCACAGGTATAGTAAACGGAAAATGAAATAGTTCTTATCTTTTTTTGCAAAAAAGATAAGAACTATTTCATTTTCCGTTTACTATACCT
>JANLQI010000008.1:0-18368 GCA_031367705.1 Saprospiraceae bacterium
GTTGCAAATGCAACCATATTTAGACGATAAAAGCATTATCATAGAGTGGCCCAAAGGAGAAAAATATCGCTTGACTGGTGAGGTTGGTTTTGACCAATTCAAAATGGATATTGGTCAAAAACAAGATTGGTTTTCTGTTGATGGCGAATTAAGAGTCAATGAAAACATGGTGTTTGATATGAAAAAACTACTCGAATGGCTTGAAAAACATCGAAACGGTTTCATTGAAATATCACCTGGTCAGTTTATTAAGTTGAAAAAAGATTTTTTGCAAAAACTGAGAGAAGTAGCGGGTGTATTGATGCCACAGCGTGACGGCAGTTTCCAAATGCACCCTTTGGCTTTGCCTGTTATGGAGGGTTTTACGGAGGCTTTGGTCAATGCCGATTTGCATGAAAAATATTTTGAAAGTCTCGACAGACTGAAAAAGGCGTTTAATACAAACTTTGAAGTACCACAAAATTTCAAGGCAACTTTGCGTGAATACCAGCGTGAAGGTTATGAATGGCTGTGTCGTTGTGCGATGTGGGGTGTAGGCGCATGTTTGGCAGACGATATGGGTTTGGGCAAGACAGTACAGGCTTTGGCATTGGTTTTAAGCCGTGCTACTGAGGGGGCGACTTTGGTGGTCGCACCTGCGTCTGTTTGCCGAAATTGGAATGTTGAAATTCAAAAATTTACGCCTGATTTAAATCCTATTTTGTTTGGCGAAGGCGACAGAGCGACGATGATTGAACAAGCGGGTGCAAACGATATTGTCATTGTCACTTACGATTTGATGGCACGAGAAGGCGATATGTTTTCTCAAAAATACTTCACGACCATTATTTTAGACGAAGCACAGTCCATTAAAAACCGTGCAACAAAACGCTCTGATGTGGCGATGCAACTGCAAGGGGATTTCAAAATCATCATGTCTGGTACGCCTTTGGAGAACCATTTGGGCGAATTGTGGAACTTATTTCAATTTGCAAACCCAGGTTTATTAGGGTCAATAGAGTTTTTCAATGAGCGTTTTGCGGGTCCGATTGAAAAATATAGAGACCCTGTGCGGCAAGAACAATTGCGAAATTTAGTGCAACCGTTCATTCTGCGTCGTCGAAAAGATGAGGTTTTAACGGAATTGCCTGCTAAAACGGAAATCACTTTAACAGTCGAATTGGGCGAAAAAGAACGGGCGTTTTATGAAGCTTTGCGTCGTTCCGTCGTCGAGTCGCTTGAAAGTAAAATGACTGAGGGGGGCAACGAAGGGCAGAAACACTTGCAGATTTTAGCGGAACTCATGCGTCTGCGTCGAGCCGCTTGTCACCCCAATTTGGTAGATGCTAATTCGGGTTTTGCCGAAAGTGCGAAGCAACGCCTGTTTACAGAAATCGTTGAAGAATTGCTTGAAAATGGGCATAAAGCCTTAGTTTTTAGTCAGTTTGTGGGGCATTTAACGATTTTGAAAAACGTTTTAGACCAGAAAGAAATACCCTATCAATACCTCGATGGTAAAACACATTTGGCAAAACGGCAACAACGCATTGAAGCTTTTCAGAAGGGTGAAGGGCAATTTTTTCTCATCAGTCTCAAAGCGGGTGGTGTCGGGTTGAACCTCACGGAAGCCGATTATGTCATTCACATGGATCCGTGGTGGAATCCTGCCGTCGAAGACCAAGCGACTGACCGTGCGCACCGCATCGGACAAGAAAAACCCGTCACCGTTTATCGCCTCGTTACTGAGGGGACCATTGAGGAGAAAATTTTGAAACTGCACGAACAAAAACGTGACCTTGCAGACTCACTGTTGTCAGGCGCAGATGTGAGTGTTCGGTTATCTGCAGATGAACTGTTGGATTTGATAAAAAGGAAATAACTTGACATGGAAAATTCTCAATACTTGAAAGGTGGAGTTCGAGATTTAACAAAAGCAGAGCATAAATTAATGCTTTGCCTATTGAAAGAATCCCAAATTTCATTAAATATTGATATCAATAGCTTAAAAGTCATGGAAATGAACGATGGCGGGATGGGCAGTTTATATTTTGTATCTGATAAGAAATTGCGAAATGAAAGGCTTTTCGGCGGAACTATTGCCGAAAAGGTGTTTTATGATACTGATGGTGTGATGCTTTCAATCACATTAAATGTAGATAAAGAAGGGATTTTGTATGAATTAGATATTTGGAAAGTAGATTTTAGCCCTTTAAATGAAATACCAAATTGCTAAAATTTGCAATATTTTTTTTTAATAAAAGCATATCATTATGAAAAAAGAAAACGCAATGACCCCATTTGAGGGTACAGGAATTAGAAAGGTCTTACACAACGACGAATGGTTTTTTTCAGTCATTGATATTATTGAGGCGTTAACAGAAACACCACACCCTTCAAGGTATTGGCAGGACTTAAAAAGAAAGTCAAGTAAATTAGAAGGTCAACTTTACGATTTTATCGTAAAGTTGAAATTAGAAGGTCTTGATGGTAGATATCGTCCTTCGGATTGTGCAAATACTGAGGGGGTGCTGCGTATTATTATGTCAGTGCCTTCGCCCAAAGCAGAACCTTTGAAAATGTGGATGGCGCAAGTCAGTACCGAGCGCATTCAAGAGACCGAAAACCCTGAACTTTTGAGCGAAAGACAAGCTGAATTGTACCGTTTGAAAGGATATTCCGAGGAGTGGATTGCAAGGCGTGTTCAAACCATAGAAACCCGAAAAGCCTTAACGGAAGAGTGGAAAAATCGAGGTGTCAAAGAAGGGCAGGAGTACAGCATTTTGACAGCAGAAATTGCCAAAGGGACTTTTGGTTTGACACCGAGCGAACACGGTCAACTCAAAGGTTTAGACAAACAGAATCTAAGAGACCACATGACTCCTTTGGAACTCATTTTTGTCGCATTGAGTGAGGAAGTGACGCGTCGTGTGACGATAAAAGACGATGCAAAAGGCTTTAATCAAAACCATGAATCGGCTGTGGAAGGTGGACGTATTGCCAATGCTGCGTTGAATAGATTGGAAACGGAATTGCAAGAGAAAGTGGTTTCTTCTTCTAATTTTTTGAATTTGGTTGAAAATAAGGGCAAAACAAAAAAATTGGACGTTGGTAAAGAGGAATGAATATCATATTTCAGTCAATAATTCTCCTTAAAACGGCATTTTGTTTTTAGTGCCTTGAAAGAAATTAACTTTGTACTTTACTATAACACAATCTTGTTTTTAAAATCTAAAAAATATTGATAATCAATTAAATATATGTAAAATGAGAAAAGGTATTTTAGCGAATTATGACGAGCCAACCGATACTGAGTTGAGTGAATTAATGCTTGAAGTTGTAGCAGATGTGAAGAAAAAAGCTTTGATATCACGAAACCAATTGGCTGAAACGGTCGAACAAGAAATTAAAAAAGCGCAAGAGAAATTTAAAGTGAAATATATATGATTATTCGTCCTCGTATCCTTCGTCAAAGTGACGCTGTGCGCCGCTTAGTTCAAGAAACATGGCTCACGCCCGATGATTTTATCGTTCCTCTTTTCATTGATGAAGGTGAAAATTTTCAAGAAGAAATCGCTTCTATGCCCAATTATTACCGACGGTCCCTTGATTTGACCGTCAAAGAAGTCAAAGAATTGTGGGCAATGGGCTTGCGAACCGTCCTTCTTTTCGTGAAAGTTCCCGACCATTTGAAAGACAATTTGGGCAAAGAAGCCTTGAATAGGGATGGGTTGATGCAACGTGCGATTCGTGCTATAAAAGACGCTGTGCCAGATATGTGTGTGATGACGGACGTTGCCCTCGACCCATATTCAAGCTACGGACATGATGGCATTGTCGAAAATTTTGAAATTGTCAACGATAAAAGTGTAGAAGTTTTGGCACAAATGTCTGTTTCTCATGCTTTGGCAGGTGCTGATTTTGTCGCCCCAAGCGATATGATGGACGGACGCATTGGCGCAATTCGCCAAGCGTTGGAAGCAGAAAATTTGCATAAAACGGGCATTTTGGCGTATTCTGCTAAGTATGCGTCTTGTTTTTATGGCCCTTTTCGAGATGCTTTAGATTCTGCCCCTGGTTTTGGCGACAAAAAATCGTATCAAATGAACCCAGCGAATAGGGTAGAGGCTTTGCGTGAAGTACAGCTCGATATTACTGAGGGGGCAGATATTGTGATGGTCAAACCCGCTTTGTCGTACCTCGATATTATCAGAGAAGTAAAAAATACGGTGCATGTACCTGTGGCGGCATATCAAGTGTCGGGCGAATATGCGATGGTGAAAGCGGCTGCTAAAATGGGTTGGCTCGATGAAGAACGTGCGAAAATGGAAATTTTAACGTCTATCAAACGGGCTGGCGCAGATGTGATAGCGACTTATTTTGCAAAAGATGCGGTTAGGCTTTTGGGTTGACACGAATTTCACAAATTACACGAATAAGTTCCTTTCAGGATGACGATAAATTCGTGTAATCTGTGAAATTAGTGTCAATCCAATTAAAATTTGTTAAAAATCACCCCCTCAGTATTTTACCTAAAAACAAGACGTTAACCTTTGAAAAAAACTAAATCCGCATGAAAAATCTCCATATTCACCTCGTTTACCTCGCCATCATTGGCTTTTTGACTTATCAATATTGGACAAAGGCACAGGCTTTGGAGGAAGCGGTGCGGTCTATTGAGATGTTTGATAAATTGTTGAAAGCAAACGATTTAGCTGTTTCAAGTAGTCTTAGGATGGAACTTGATAACTATAAAGAAATATTTCACTCCTATCAAAGTGGATATATAAACGAAGTGTCAAATAAAATAAAATATAGCAGTTCAACTATTGATAAAATCAGCGAATGGTTAGAAAAACAAAGAACCGATTTTATACAAATTGCTGGCGGATTTGATAAAAACAATACTGATGTATTAGCGAAACGATTAGAAACCAACCCGAGTAAACAATTTTTTACAGAAAGTAAGATTCATGAATTCTGCGATTCATTGGCTCATTTTCAGAAAGTAATTGAATCTGTTAATGATAGCGTTACACTAAAAGAATTACAAAAACGGTATCTTATCTTAGAACTTTTACATGATAGCAGTTATTGGATGAACTTAAAAAATCTTACTTCTGCCGAGACTTTAACTCAATTATCGGTTTTACAAAACAAAGTGCAGTTAGATAAAGTATCTTTCATCCGCTATAATTTATATTCATTTACAGTCAGAGATATTAGATTTGATCAATTCAAAGTCGCATTTGCACCCCAAAAAGCCGTTTTATTAGAAGGAGATACTTTCAAAACCGATATTTATTTGGCAGCATTTTCAAGTAGACCTGGTTCTGGCGTTACTCTTATTGTCAATGATAAAGAAATTCCTTTTTATGAAGGTGTTGCCCATTTTGAAAATAAAGAAAATACAACTGGTTTGAAAACTGTAAAAGCTACGGCAATTGTTAAAAATCCTTTAACGGGGCAAGTCAACACCTATTTAGGTCAATTCGAATACGAAGTCCTCCCAAAATGCGCCAAAAACTGTCAATAAAAAAATAAAACGATGTGTCCTATGAGTCTATGTGTTAAAACAAAACTACCTTAGCCGCCGCAATGAAGCAAATCATCGTCATATTACTCACTTTCCAAATCCTTTCTGGCAATGTCCTTTTGTCCGAATTGGCTAAGGTGCCGCAATTGATACATCATTTCAATGAGCATCAGCGTGAAAATAAGACGATTGATTTCCTTACTTTCCTCAAAATGCACTATGCTGACCCCGAACATCAGCGCAAAGATGCGTCTCGGCATGGTTCTTTACCGCTTAAAACAGTGACTTCGGCTCATGCTGAAATCGTCGTTTTGTCTGAAACGACCCCCTCAGTATTTGTCGCTGAAAAGGCTGTTATTTTTGAAAACTCTATCCTTCCTGCTACAGAAAACTTGTTTTTCGATGCCAAAATTCAATTCTCTATTTTCCAACCACCACGTGTGTAATCATTGTTTTTAGTCAATATTCTATTTTTTTCACCGTCTTAAGGCTGTGTCATCTTGTTTTTTTGTCAATCTGAACGAAGTGAAAGAATCTAAATGTTATATGTTTCAGATTCTTTCACTTCGTTCAGAATGACAAAAAAAGCGAAGCGTAGCAGCCCACAAAGACCAATGACTTCCATCAATGATACAAAACATCATTCGGTTTAGCCTAAACAATAAGGTTATCATCGGTGCACTTGTGATTGCCCTCATCGGTTGGGGGGCGATTTCGTTGCAAAAATTACCGCTCGATGCCATTCCCGATGTGACGAGCAACCAAGTCAATGTCGTCACCATTGCGCCCAATCTCGCGCCTGTTGAGATGGAGCAATTTGTCACCTATCCTGTCGAAATGGCTTTGGCAAATATTCAAGGATTGACCGAAATTCGCTCCGTCTCGCAGTTCGGGTTGAGCTTGATTACGCTCGAATTTAAGGAACATATTGACCTCTATTGGGCGCGCAACCAAATCAATGAACGACTGCAAACGGTTAAAGAGGAAATTCCAAAAGGCTTTGGTTCGCCTCAATTAATGCCCGTAACAACAGGTTTGGGCGAGGTTTTTCAATATTCTATTCAACCTAAAAACAAAAATGACACATCTTGGTCGCTTTTGAAATTGCGTGAAATTCAAGATTGGATTGTCAAACGGCAACTGCTTGGTACTGAGGGGGTCGCCGAAGTGTCGAGTTTTGGCGGTCATTTAAAGCAGTATCATGTGCGCGTCAAACCCGATATGTTGAAAGCCACAGGCGTGACACTGCAAAATGTTTTTACTGCAATTGAGTCAGGAAATGCCAATACAGGTGCGGCATATATTGAAAAAAATAACCAGTCGTACTATATACGTGGCATCGGTTTAGCGACTTCAAAAGCGGATTTGGAGAACACGTTTATCAAAACAAACGGCGGTGTGCCTGTGGCTGTGCGCGATGTGGCGACGATAGAAGAAGGTTATGCCGTCCGTTTCGGGGCTTTAACAAACGATAAAACGGAGACTGTTGGCGGCATTATATTGATGTTAAAAGGTGAAAACAGCCGTCAAGTTGTCCTCAATGTCAAGGAAAGATTGAAGCAAATTGAGAAAAATTTGCCGAAAGGCTTAGAAATCAAAGCCTTTATTGACCGTGAAAGCCTTATCGAACGGACGATTGAAACGGTGGCAAAAAACCTTATTGAGGGTGGCATCATCGTCATTTTGGTTTTGCTGCTGTTGCTCGGACACTTGCGGGCGGGTCTGATTATCGCTTCGGTCATTCCTTTGTCGATGCTGTTTACGGTCGGCTGCATGGTCGCTTTTAATGTGTCGGGTAATCTTATGTCGCTCGGTGCGATTGATTTTGGGTTGATTGTGGACGGTGCGGTTATCATCGTTGAAAATGTGATTCGACGGCTTTCGATGAAAAATACTGTTGAGGGTGATTCAAAAGACACGACCATTTTCAAAGCCACAAAAGAAATCATGCAAAGTGCTGTTTTCGGTTCAATTATCATTATGTTGGTTTACGTGCCTTTGTTGTTATTGGAAGGAATTGAAGGCAAAATGTTCAAACCGATGGCTTTGACGGTCATTTTTGCGCTGTTGGGTGCATTGATTTTGTCATTGACTTATGTGCCTGTCATGGCTTCAATTTTTATGAAAAAAGAGACAACACATAAAGAAACGTTTGCCGATAGGCTCATGAATTTTTTCATAAAAATATATAGACCTATATTAATCAAGGCTTTGCGTTTTAGGAAAACGATAATTGGTGGCAGTATCGCTCTTTTAGTTGTTGCTTTTTTATTATTTCAAAAAATGGGTGGTGAGTTCATTCCGCAATTAGACGAAGGCGATTTTGTGGTGCAATTGACGATGATGCCAGGCACTTCGCTGACGCAAATGGTGGAAATGAGTAAAAGCGTTGGGGCATTGGTCAAAAAAGAATTTCCAAACGAAATCCTTGAAACGACGGGCAAAATTGGTACTGCCGAAGTGCCGACAGACCCGATGAGCGTTGAAGAAATGGACATGATTTTGACGATGAATGATCGTGACAAATGGCAACGTTGTCATGGACGAGCCGATTTTGAAGCACAATTAGATGCTATTTTGAAAACAATTCCTGGCGTTTCGTCGAGTATTCAACAACCTATTTCCATGCGTTTTAATGAGTTGATGACCGGTGCAAAAACCGATGTCATTGTCAAAGTTTTGGGCGCAGACCTCGATAAATTGGCGGAAGTAGCGAACGATATTCTCAAAAAAATCAAAAATACTGAGGGGGTCGCTGACCCTTATGTGGCGAAGGCGGAAGGTATGCCGCAGCTTTTTGTCACCTATAAACGCGATGCTTTGGTGCGTTTTGGCGTTTCGATTGATGAAGTGGGCAGGGTTTTACGCATGGCATTGGCAGGTGAAAAAGCAGGGGTGATGTATGAAGAAAGCCGTCGTTTTGATATTGTTGTTAAATTGCAAGCTATTGATAATCAAAAGTTTGACGACATTGGTAGCCTTTTGGTGACGACTGAAAATGGGTCGCAAATTCCTTTACAGATGTTGGCAGATATTGACATTAAAACCGCACCTATGGCGGTCAATCGGGAAAATGGGGAACGTTCTGTCAATGTCAATCTCAATATCAGAGGTCGTGATGTGGCGACAACGGTTGCCGATATTCAGCATATTGTGGATACAAAAGTGAAATTGCCACAAGGCTATCGCATCGCTTACGGTGGTCAATTTGAGAATCTTGAAAATGCTCGAAAACGGCTTCTTTTGGTCGTTCCTGCCGCTTTATTGATGATTTTATTGCTGCTTTACCTGTCTTTTGGCACTTTGAAAGAGAGCCTTTTGATTTTTACAGCCATCCCTTTTGCGGCTGTTGGTGGCATTTTCGCTTTGGTACTGAGGGGTATGCCGTTCAGTATTTCGGCAGGTGTCGGCTTCATTGCGCTGTTTGGGGTAGCGGTTTTGAACGGCATGGTGCTGATTGGTTACTTTAAACAACTGCA
Organism: Saprospiraceae bacterium; assembly: GCA_031367705.1. Classification (GTDB taxonomy): domain Bacteria; phylum Bacteroidota; class Bacteroidia; order Chitinophagales; family Saprospiraceae; genus JAAFJT01. The sequence goes on from JANLQI010000008.1 coordinate 8,992, forward strand.
TATCGAAGGGCGCAGTAATCTGAACAGCCGCATACTGAGGGGGGCAATAGACCGCTTCCGTCCTGTGATTATGACCGCAACGGTGGCTTCGTTGGGCTTTTTACCGATGGCTTTGGCGGCAGGTGCGGGGGCAGAGGTGCAGAAACCTTTGGCAACGGTTGTGATTGGCGGTTTGATTACTTCGACCCTTTTGACCCTCATTTTGTTGCCTGTCTTGTATGCTATTTTTGTTGGAAAAAAAGTTTTGCCTAAAATGCAAAACAAAACGATTTTACTGCTTTTTATAGGCATTTTCTTAGGGAAAACATCTTTTTCGCAAACTATAACTGAGCAAGAAGCGGTCAATTTAGCGGTTAAAAATCATCCTATAATTCAAAAAAATCAGACGCAAATTGCTCATGCCAAACAGCTTGTGCCAACGGCTAAAACCATTTCTGCAACAGATTTTTATGCTGAAACACCGCAGTTTTTGATGGGTCCCGACAATGTGCCGATTTGGACGGTTTTAGGCGCACAACAATCGTTTTTGTCGCCAAAAGTGTACAAACAGCACGAAAAAACATTGCAACAACAAGTCAAATTGAGTGAATCGGAAATGGCTGTGAGTGTGCATGACATCGCGCATCAAGCCAGGGTTTTGTACCAAAATTGCTTGTTTTTGCAAAGAAAAATCGTTTATGCACAAGAGCAAGACAGTATTTTCAAGGAGTTCAATCGAGTGGTAGAAGTTGAGTTTCGGGTCGGTAAAATAACGCCTTTGGAAAAGACAACGGCGGAGAGTTTTTATAAAAATATCCAACAATTACTGAGGGGGTCTGAAATTGAATATCAAAACGCTTTGTCGGAGTTGAGTCAATATCTGAAAACGCCACAAGTTGCTGTCAATCAATCGTTTGAGAGATTGCCTATCGGTAAAACAGAACGTGCAGCATTGCCGATTCAACGGTTTTATGCCGAAACGGAACGCTTACAAATTGAGAAAGCCACGCAGCAAAAATTGGCAACTACTCCGTCTTATACGATTGGTATCAGTCAATATATTTTCAATCGGTTTGTGCCGCCCATTGTGCGGCTTGGTGTGAGTGTTCCGCTTTGGACAAAAGGTTGGAAAGCCGCAGAACAAGCCGCTGAAATCGAAACTAAAATTGCCCAAAATGAACGTGAAGTCATTGATTTTCAATTGAATACAGCGTATCAAAAAGCGGTGAATGAGGTGCAATTGGCTTCGCAAAATTTGGATTATTATGAAAAAATAGGTTTGTCACAAGCGGCAGACATCTTGAAAGCAACGGACAAAATGAAAGCATTGGGTTCGGTCACAACTTTTGAATATTTGCAAAGTATTCGTCAAGCCTATGATTTGAAAATGGCGCACTTGGCGGCTTTAAGGGCTTATAATCAAGCGGTTTTGCAGTTAAATTATTTTAGATAACCTTCACAAGGTTGTAGCTTTAATACAATTAAAAAACGTAGTGGTTTAGGTTAGACACGAATTGCACAAATTAAAGGATGATTTTTAAAGAAAACATCATAAAACGTACTTAGAAATCAATTCGTGTAATTTGTGCAATTCGTGTCTAACCTAAGTGTTTACAAAAAAACAATAAAAATGAAAAATATTCTCATTCTCATCATAGCGATATCATTCGTTGCCTGCGGCAAAAAGGAAACGCAAACCAATAATCAAGACGCATTAGAAAATAACCATTCGGACAGCCTTTCGTTGACGACAGAACAGCTCAAATTGATGAATATTGAGTTGGGCAGCCCAGAAAAAAGGTCTTTTGTCGGCAGCATTGTCGCCAACGGCAAAGTGACGGTTTTGGCAAACGATATGGCAGATATTTCGTCTCCGTTGCATGGTACAGTCGTAAAAATCAATGTGCATGAAGGGCAATTTGTCAAAAAAGGGACGGTGTTGATGGAAATGACTTCTTCGGATGTCATTGGTTTGCAACGTGATTATTTAGTCGCACAAAGTGATCTGTTTTTCCTTGAAAAGGAGTTGGAACGGCAACAAATCATGGCAAAGGAGAACGTGGGTGCTGCCCGAAATGAGCAAGAGGTGCGCTCAAAAGTGATGATGCAAAAAGCGATTTTGAAGACAACAGCTTCAAAACTAAAATTGGTCGGTATCGCACCCCCTCAGTATGACGGTGAAATTGTAGAGAAAATACGCATTTATGCACCTATTTCGGGCTATATTGACCATTTTCCTGTTTCAATCGGCACAACAGCGATGGAAGGAACGAAACTCGCACACATCGAGAGCTTCGAAGATCCACACGCTGATGTTGCGCTTTATGAGCGTGATTTGCAAAAAATCAAAACCAATCAAGCTGTTCGTTTGCGCTTCGCAGACCCCTCAGTGCCAGAAGTCGTTGGGCATATTGAATTCATAGGTAGAGACATTGACCCGACGACTAAAACGCTTACTTTGCACGTACCTTTTACGCCGCCTTCGGGCAAAACGATGGCTACGGATATGATTTTAACAGCATTTATTGAAACATCAGGTACGCAACCCATGACTGCTATTCCAGAAAGTGCCGTGGTGCAAGATGAAGGTAAATATTATTGTTTTGTGGTTGAAAAAAATGATGGTAAAACATGGGTTTTCAAAAAATTAGAATTTACACCAACAGGTATGAGTCATGGTTGGATAGGTATTTCGGGCATTGAAGGCAAGCAATTGGTGGTGCGTGGTGCGAATGTTATGTTGAGTGAAAGTAAGAAAAGCGAAGGGGGGGAGTGATTATTTAATTAGGAATTAGGAATTATTCCGCTTTAGCGTAATTCCTAATTCCTAATTCCTAATTAAATCAGTGGTTTAAGGATTTATCACCTTTTCAATCCGCTTATCAGGTATCAACCACATAACCGCCACGCTGACAAAAATGACACAAGACACCATTGGATAAAACAGCGCAAAACCAATGGCTGCTAAATACAAAACGACTGAAATAATGCCTTTGGAATCATTGCCCACAGCTTGGGCTAATGTAGAGTCTTTACCATGTGTTTTTATCAATTGCACCGACAAAATGTAGTAGGCAACACCTGACATGAGTGCTACAATACCATAAAACAAGACAGGCAAAGCTGCAAAGTGATTTTCGCCCATCCAACCCGACACAAAAGGTAGGAGAGAGAGCCAAAATAATAAATGTCCGTTCGCCCACAACACTTTACCGTTGACGTGTTTGACAGTTTGGAACAAATGATGGTGGTTGTTCCAATAAATAAGGATGAAGACAAAGCTCAAAATGTAGCTTAAAAAAACAGGAAATATGGGTTTGATGGCTTCCAAATCTGCGCTGTGTGGGACTTTCATTTCTAAGACCATGATGGTCACGATGATAGCCAGTACGCCATCGCTGAAGGCTTCGAGTCTGTTTTTAGTCATTGATTCAATGGATTTTATAGACGCTAAATTAGTCAATAAACATAAATGCTCCTTATTGCACACTGACTCTTTTTACAATACTCTGTTCATCTATCGTCACTTTTACGAAGTAAAAGCCTTTAGAAAGATGCAGCAAGTCGTATTTTCCTGAAAAATGGTCGGTTAAGACACGCTCTGTTTTTAGGACTTGTCCCAAAGTATTGATGATTTGCACTTGTACTTTTGCGGTTTTAGTCAATTGCACTTGGATGTCGAAAACACCTTTGTTGGGGTTTGGATAAATATCAAACGATTGGAGGGCGGCGATGTCATCCGTTTTGGTATTGATGCAATTAATCTTTATGGTATCAGACGTAACAGTCGGTGTTTCGGTGCATAGGTCGGTTGATGCTTGGATTTTGCAATAAATCTTAGTGCCGTTCACCATATTATTGAGCGTCAAAGTGGCATTTATACTGAGGGGGGTAGTTTCGTTGTTTCTAAACCAAGAATAAGTAAGCGACGTGCCGCCGTTTTTAGCGACAGCGTTAAAAGTAATATTCTTACTCGGGCAACCTGTATATGTAATGGCGACCGTTGGTTTTGCCAAACAGTTTTTAATAAAATCCTTACCAATCGTATGCGAAGCCAAATTGGTGATGATGGGCGGATTGAAATCGAAGTAAATTGCGGCTTTATTGTCCAAACGGGTGCCTGTGGCAATACTGTCTTTTAGTCGGATTTGATATTTAAAGAAGCCATGAGAGCCGCGTTCATTGGTCAAACTATCTACTAAATGTATATTTTTAAAAGAAACAGTCAATAAACCATTGGGTTTGAGTTCCCATGAAGCGGGGTGACTGGTGGCGGATATCTTTATAGTAGAGAAATTGAAAAGGGGCGACAAAGTATCTTTCACAACAACCGTAAAAGCAGTATCTGTACCTGTATTTTGGAATTGAACAAGGTATTCCAAAGCCGTTCCTTGTTCTACAAAGTGGTTAGTGCCAACACCTACTGGTATTGCAGACTTTTCATTAGGGTCAAAAGAACCTCGATTTGCCGTACAGTTCTCTGCCACATTGGATAGTTTAATGCCTCTTGCAAACTGATTGACAAAACCCGTGGATACTGAGGGGGTGCTTGAATTGCTTTCGGCGGCACGGGCGGCAAGCAGTTGATTGTTTCCGTTGCGCACTTCCAAACGATAGGTTCGTCCATCGTTTTTATGTTTTATTGAAAAGGTATTATTCAAAACAAAACGCCCTGTATCAATCGTTGATACATCGGCGATGAGGCGATATTGGTAAGTTTGCGCTTGTCCCGTCGTTGGTCTATTGACTGAAAACGCAATTGAGTCGCAACCATTGCAAGGTATAATGATGGTTGGAATGGTATCGCGTATGGTATCGCAAGTCAAGGTTTTAGGAATCATCACCGTTGAACAATGCGTTTGACCCAAACGACTGTCGCAACTGACTTTTACCGTTACATCGAACTGTCCGACTTGGTTTATACCGACATTGCCTATGGAAAAGGTGATTTTATTGCCATTTTGCGTGCGTATCGGTTTTGTTGCAGAGACAAATGAAAGCAGGGTATCGAGTGTCAATTCTACAACGGCATCGGTTTGAAGGGCTGTGCCACGATTGGCGTAGTTGATGGTGTAAGTGCTTTCAAAACAGCGACGGAGGAAGGGGGTTGTGAGTTCGACTTCCATTAATGGGCAAAGGCTGTTGATGTATAAAGAAGGGTTTACGACAGTGGTGTCTCTGATTGTTGGATTAATGATATTGATGGTTTGGGTTGGACAGGCTGTCCATAATTCGTTTGGTGGGATAGCAGAAACTGCATAAAGTCCAGTATCTACAAAAACGCCAAAACGCCCAATAGCATCAGTTGAAACATAGAAAAAGGCGTTGTTTTTCTCTATTTTAATTTGTCCATTGGCAATATACTGTGGGGGTGTTAGCGGTTGACATTGGGTATTGGTCAGTTCTAATTGCCCCTTAATTGCTTTTGCATCAGGAGAAAGTTTAACAATCCAAGCATCAGTACTGCCTTTATTATTAGTGACATCTATATCATTTGAAGCCGAATATCCCGTTGCCAAATAACCGCCATCAGGCGTTTTGAGGATAGATAAAAGTTTATCAGCACTTGAACCACCTAAAGATTTTTGCCATTCTAATTGCCCTTGAGTATTGATTTTTATAATCCAGCCATCAATACTGCCACGAGGATTGGTAATGTCACCGTTGTTTGAAGATGTAGATGCGGCTATAATATAACCACCATCAGCAGCTTGAATTATTGATTGGGCTTGTTCGTCTCCTGACCCACCTAAAAGTTTTTGCCATTCTATCGCGCCTAAAGCTGAAAGTTTGACAACCCAGATATCATAATCAATCCCTGTATCATTGCCGCTGACATCTCCGTTGTTTGAGTTGGTTTCAGCTGCAAGAATATAGCCACCATCTTTGGTTTGAATTATAGATTTAGCAAAATCGAGTCGTGACCCACCTAAACATTTTTGCCATTCCAAAACACCTAATGAAGAAAGTTTAACTACCCACGCATCAAATGCGCCGTGATTACCGCTGACATCACCATCGGTTGATATGGTTTCACCTGCAACTATATAGCCCCCATCTTTGGTTTGAGCAATAGAATAAAGTCTATCCTCTGCCGAGCCACCTAAACATTTTTGCCACTGAATGACACCCGTTGAAGATAATTTTACAACCCAACCATTACCCCAGTTTTGGTCATTATTTCCACTGACATCACCATCATTAGAAGTCGTTCGACCTAAAACAGCGTAGCCATCATCAGCCGTTTTGATAAGTCCATAAGCTAATTCTGTGGAGCTACCGCCTAAACATTTTTGCCACTGAATTGAGCCAGAAGCGGACAGTTTTACAAGCCAAGCATCATCACGACCATGATTGCCACTTACATCTATGTCGTTTGAAGGTGTATATGCTAAAACAGCGTAGCCACCATCAGAAGCTTGGACAATCGAACAACCACGCTCAGATTCCGTACCGCCTAACTTTTTCTGCCACTCAATTTTATTAGATGCTGAAACCTTAACAACCCATACATCACCATAATTATGCTCAACTCCAGCTAAATCGCCGTCCGTTGAGTTTGCCTCACCGATGAAGGCATACCCTCCATCTGAAGTTAAAACTGTTGAAACTATTCCCTCCGGTTGCATGCCACCAATATTTTTCTGCCACTCAATGACAGGCACAGTATTTTGCCCATAACCAAAAGCAGAAAAGAGCAGGGAAACAATAGTCGTAATTTGAGCTTTAAACATGTTTCGTGTTTTTTAAAATAGGAGATAATGTGTTGTTGTCTAAATTTCATGCCATTTAGCCCGCAAATTTCATTGTTTGGTTTGGATAAATCTATTTAAATATGTTAAGATTAGAAAAAAGAGTAGATTATACACTTTATTTCCATCTGAAGATGGAGGCAATGGAGCGTCACTTTGATGATATGATAATATCAAAGTGATGAAACGGAGTATCGAATTGATGAAACGGAGTATCGAATTGATGGTCGGGAGTATCGAATTGATGAAACGGAGTATCACATTGATGGTCGAGAGCATCAAGTTGATGATAAAGCCCATCGGGCTGGCACTGTTTATAGAAATATCAATCAAGATATTTTTTAAGGTGCAGCGCGCCGTCATCCTATAAACGGGGTCGGTGCGCTGCATCTTATGGCATAACTCATCTGTTTTTCTATAAACGGTGCCAGCCCGACAGTAGGAGTTTATTGAAACCCTCTAACCTTAAAATTAACGGTTTTAGGTAAATCGCCATTATTCAAATTAAAAACCTTTCCTTTTTTACTTACCGACACACCCCTCAGTATATTGTCCCTGGGTAAGCAAAATGAGCCTTTCGCTTCATTCCCAGTTGTATAAGCCACCAAATCAATATTCGTCCAATCCAAATCTTTTGTGGACTGCGCCAATTTGATATGTGGAATAACCGCCCCGTCACGCACCAATATTATCGCTTCTATTTTGTCAATGTCTATGGTTTGCCAACCACTGTTATATACCTTATTCGTTTGATAATCAATCCATTGTCCTTGTGGTAAATAAACGCTGCGTTGTTTTGAATCGCCTTCAAAAAGCGGCGCAACGAGGATGTCCGAGCCGAACATATATTCATTGTCAACCGTCCAAGCTCCTTTGTCGTTTGGAAATTCGACGAACAAAGCGCGTACCATTGGCAAACCTTTTTCAGCCGCCGATTTCGATTGAGCGTATATATAAGGCATCAGTTTATAGCGCATATTGATGACATCACGGAAGTAGTTTTGAAAGTCGTCACCATAGTCCCAAGGCTCTTTCGGCGGTTGTCCATGGCAACGTGTATGAGACGACAGAACGCCAAAAGGCAACCAACGACGGTAGAGATTTTCAGGCGTGCGCTTCGTAAATCCGCCAATATCATGGCTCCAAAACGTAAAACCAGACAAACCGAGCGACAAACCACCCCTCAGTTCTGCTTGCATACCCATATCCGAAGTCTCTGCATCGCCGCCCCAATGCAGCGGATAACGTTGACTGCCCGCCCATGTGCTGCGCGCCCAGATGATGCTTTCGCCATTGATTTCTTTCGTCAAATCCGAAACGGTTTTGTTGTAGCGCAAAGGGTAAAGGTTGTGTTCATAAAACCCTGTGCGCCCATTCGCATAGATACCGTTGAAAGGTGCGGCTTCGCCAAAGTCAACTTTGATGACGCTGACACCCATTTTCAAGAGATTGCCAATCTTTCCACGATACCATTCGACGGTTTTAGGATTCGTGAAATCCAGAACAGCGTCTTCAAAAGGGATATTGCCTTTCGCATTTTTGACATGAAGACCCCCCTCAGTAATTTCCTTAAAAAGTTTGTTTTTAGGTACAAAATAAGGCAATTGCCACAGGCAGGTACGGAAACCATCGGCTTTCAAATCCGAAATCATTTTAACCGGGTCGGGGAAGCGGCTTTTGGCAAATTCATAATCACATTGCCAATCGGTTTCAAACCAACCTGTATCGAAGTGCAACACATCTGTTGGAATGCTGTTTTTGCGCAATTTAGCGGCAATGCTACGTCCATCGGCTTCTGAAAAGTACGTGATGCGGCTCATCCACAAACCGAAAGACCATAAGGGCGGCATGGGAGGCTTGCCTGTTAAATCGGTGTATTCATCTAAAATATCTTTCGGTTCTCCTAAGAAAACAAAAAGGTCTAAGGCTTCATCGCCAATCATTAAGGCGTTTGATGCGCCATAAGTTTGTCCAAAATCGCAGGTAATCGGCGTGGACGTGTGCATAAACATACCGTAGCCACGACTGCTCATAAAAAACGGTATCGGTTTGTACATACCGTTCGTTTCAACGCCATTTGGGTCGCAAGTGTAAAGGTTGACCTTTTGACCATATTTATTGAAAGAGGCAAAAGATTCGCCACAACCGAATATCTTTTCGTCGGGTGAAATATCGAACACTGCGCCTACGCTGCGTGAATAATCTGCTGCACGCCGCACAAAACAGAAAGGCATATTGGCGCAAAAGCCTTTATTATCGCTTGAATGTTTTGTTTTTGTCAATAATTTGCCTTTGACATCTCGAAATTCAATCGCCCATGGGTTTTCCATAACGGTTACTGAACCGAATGCGCTTTTGTATTGATGTCCATTTTTAATCTTTGTGTATTGCCAATCACTCATTTTACTGAGGGGGTCTTTCACAAGCATTAATGATGCTTCAGGTTGTTGAACAACTGTTCCCGTTTGCATTTTAATGCGGACAACTTTAGGAGAAACAAACTCCAAAGTGAAGGGCAAAACTGGGTCAGCGGCATATTCAGCGGCGGGAAATTCGTTTTGTGGCACCCGTTGCAAAGCCTGTTGTGTATAGTCGAAGGCATGGGCAGGGTGATACATGGCACGTCGCCATTTGACGCTGCCGGCG
>JANLQI010000157.1:0-7394 GCA_031367705.1 Saprospiraceae bacterium
ATTGTGCGTCTCCCCTTTGGGGTCGGGGGATTCACCATTCACCATTACTCACCATTCATCATAAAAAAAATGCAACCAGACAAAGCATCTAAAGTTAGAAAAGGCGAAGAACTTGACGCTACCCTACTTCAAACTTATCTACAAAAAGAAATACCAGACTTTGGAAATATAGTAGAGATTACGCAATTCCCAGGCGGCTTCTCTAACCTGACATATCTTTTGACAACCGATAATGACAAAGAATACGTGTTGCGTCGTCCACCTTTTGGTGCCAATATCAAAAGTGGACACGACATGGCACGCGAGTTTCGGGTATTGAGTTTATTAGAAAAAGCGGATTTCACGCAGATACCGAGACCCCTCAGTATCGAAACGTCTGAAGAAGTTTTGGGGGCACCTTTTTATGTGATGGAACGCTTAAACGGTGTTATTTTAAGAGCCAATGATGCATCTAAACTCAAACTGTCTGCCGACGAAATGAAGTCGCTTTGTAGCAAATTAGTGAAAAACTTAGCAGATTTACATGCTTTAGACATCGAAACAACAGAATTGGCATCACTCGGCAAGCCTGAAGGTTATGTCAAACGGCAAGTTGAAGGTTGGATAAAAAGGTATAAAAACAGCCAAACAGATGACGTTAAAAATATGGACATTGTCGCAGAATGGATGTTGTCCTTTCAACCACGCCCTCAAAAGCCGACCTTTTTGCACAATGATTATAAGTTTGACAACGTGGTGTGGAATACCGAAATGACCGACATAATCGGTATTTTGGATTGGGAAATGTCAACTGTTGGCGACCCTCTGATGGATTTAGGGGCTGCATTGGCTTATTGGTGTGAGGCAGATGATTCCAATTTTTCAAAAATGTTTAATCTTACATGGCTTAATGGCTGTTTAACACGCCAAGAAGTCATTGACCAATATGCCGCTTTAACAGGACGTAACCTTTCAGATATTCACTTTTACTATATTTTTGGTTTGTATAAAAACGCAGTGATTATGCAACAAATCTATGCCCGTTGGAAACAAGGTTTGACCAAGGACCCCCGCTTTGAAGCCTTGATTCATGGCGTTTTTGAATTGTCAAAAATGGCAAAAAAGGCTATTCCAAGTACTTGATACTGAGGGGGGTAAAACATAAACATGAATCCCGAATTTTGTAACAACGAAATTCGGGATGATTCATGTTTAAAAAACCTAGAAATCCGGGATGTCTTTATTCATTCAACTCATAAACATCAGGCAAATTGCGCCCCAGGCCATCGTAGTCCAATCCATAACCAATGATAAAATGATTCGGAATCTCGAAACCTAAGTACTTGATACTGAGGGGGTGCTCTAATGCCTCGGGTTTGTGAAAACAAGCAGCGATTTCGACCGAAGCAGGCTCTTCTTTGTAGAGTTCTTTAAAAAAATTGTGTAAGGTATTCCCTGTGTCAACGATGTCTTCTACAATAATAATGTGTCGTCCACGTAAATCGGTATCAAGACCCAAGACCGTAGTGACTTTTCCTGTGGTCGAAGTACCTTTATAGGAAGAGAGTTTGACAAATGTTAATTCTAAGTCTGTATCAATAGCCCGCGACAAATCAGCTGCAAACATGAACGCACCATTTAAGATGGACAAAAGAAGCGGTTTTTTACCACAATAATCTTCCGAGATTTGTTTACCAATAACGGCTATCCTATCTGAAATCGTTTGAGCAGAAATCATCGGTCTGAAAGTTTTACCATGTACAGTAACTAATTGATTTTCAATCATTATTTTCTTTTTTCGTATTAGAATAAAATTTGTCCTTTTTAAAACTGCGTCAAAGGTAAGTTTAGAATTCTGAAAAAAAAGAGAGAAGTTTTAACTTTAGTGTGTTAAATGTTGTTCCTCTTAATTCAAGAAGATAGACATTTCAGAAAAAAACAAATATCTTTGAAGTCAAAAGCAAACACTTACTACATGAACACTACAAGCATGAAAAATATATTAATCTTATTTATACTTGCTTTTTGGGTTATGACATCGGTCTCCGTCATGGCTCAACCGACTGTTCAATGGGAAAAAACGTATGGTGCAACAGGTTGGGAAACGCTTCAATCTGCTTTCAAAACTGAAGATGGTGGTTTTTTACTCATTGGTTCGACTGACTCACCTGCCGATGGGCGCGATGTGACGCAAGCCGCACGAGGTGCTGAAGATTATTGGATAGTGCGAATTGATAGTATTGGCAAAAAATTGTGGGATAAACGCTACGGAGGCGATACAACTGACCGTTGTTACAAAGCCATTCAAAATACTGAGGGGTATCTTTTAATCGGTGCCAGCCTTTCTGGAAAAACAGGTGACAAATCAGATGCAGGTAAAGGAGGTTTCGATTTTTGGCTCGTACAGATTGCGCCAGACGGAACCAAAAGGTGGGAAAAAACATACGGCGGCACGGGAGACGACCAACCTTTCAATGCCATTGTCACGGATAATGGCAACAGTTATATCATTGTTGGTCATTCAGATTCCCCTGCAAATGGTGACAAAACGATGCCTAACAAAGGTGAAAACGATATTTGGCTACTCAAAATAGATAGAAATGGCAATAAAATATGGGACAAATCATTTGGCGGCAACGACCGTGACGAGTACCCCTATGCTTTGACTGCAACGCAAGACGGTAATTTTATTTTGGCGTGTGAGTCCATTTCAAGCCGTTCGGGTGACAAATCTGAGGATTTACGCGGTGTAAAAGGCAATAATAAAGATATTTGGGTTATCAAATTTGACGGTTCAGGGCAGAAAATTTGGGATAAAACATTCGGCAGCTCTAAATTAGATGAAATCCGAGACATTCAAGAACTGAAAGACGGCTCTATCCTTATTGCTGCAAACAGCAGCGGTGACCCCGATTTTGATAAAACAGCGATGAACTATGGCGAAGCCGATTTTTGGATAATTAAAATTGATAAAAACGGCAAAAAGATTTGGGACAAAACATACGGCGGTACAAGCAATGACCGCGTCGTTGCCATTGAACAAAACAAAACGGGTTATATCATGCTGGCGGGTCAGTCTATATCGCTGCCAGGCGGCACAAAACGAGATACACTCAAAGGAAATTACGATTTTTGGTTGGTCTATATTGACGAAAAAGGCGATATTATTTGGGATCAAAACTTTGGTGGCCCTGGCAATGACGCAGCTTTTGAAATGGTCAAGTTTGAAGATGGGGCCTATTTGGTTTGTGGTTTGTCTAATTCAGACAAAGGAGGTGACAAAACAGAAGATGCACGTGGCAGACTCGTTTTCCCAGATGGCGGTCAACTGAACACAAATGATATGTGGATCGCTAAAATCAAGTGTATTTTTGAACTTAATTTGGGAGACAGTACACAAGTCTGTGTGAGTAACCCAGTGACACTCGATGCCACAATTCCCGATTGTCGCAATTGTCTGTATAGTTGGAGTACGGGGGAAACAACGCCTATAATTACCGTTAATCCTAAGCAAACTGTCAAAATTTTCGTCAAAGTGACTGCTACAAGTGCCTGTACCGTAAAAGATGAAGTGTTGCTGAAAATCATTCCCTCGCCTGAAGTGGCGGAATATTCCGTAAAACCACCGCGTTGCCACGATGGAAACGATGCAGTCATTGCTCTCGACAGTGCCAGAGGTGGTTCTCCACCTTATTTTTTAGTCAATGGACACGACACATTTCCTCGGCGTATATTTATAGAAAACTTAAAATCAGGCAGTTACACCATTTCATTGGTGGATAGAATGGGCTGTAAAATTGATAAAAAGATTGATATTCCAAATCCAACGCCTTTTGTTTTGCAATTACCAGAAAGCCGAGAAGTGCAATTTGGCGATTCATTTCGGCTAACCGTTACGACCGACAGACCCCTCAGTAGTTTCTTTTGGAGCGACCGTTCCATCCGTTCACTCGATACTTTTGTCAAGCCTTTTGACTCTAATACGTACAGTATTACGGCGATTGATTTATTGGGTTGTATCAAAATGGCTGCAACGCAAGTGATTATACGTCGCGACAATCTCTTTTTTGCACCGCAAGCCTTTTCGCCCAATGGTGATTTGATTAACGATTATTACATGCTCTATGGGGGCAAAACAGTTGTCAGTATTAAAAACTTTAAGATTTTTGGACGTGGTGGACATCTCATGTTTCAAAAAGACCTCATTTTCCCTGCTGCTGAAACAGAAGGCTGGGACGGTTATTTTCAAGGAAAGGAAGCAGCCAATGGCGTGTATGTTTTTTGGGCAGAAGTAACTTATATTGATGGACGAAAAGAATTGATTAAAGGCGATTTTACTTTAATCAAGTGACTCAATATTTAGATAAAATGACAAAGGCGATAAAAATTCAATCCTGAATTTTTATCGCCTTTGCTTTATAAGTAACTGATAATCAGTTACTTGTCACCCACTTTGAAGCATCACAATAGGTATGCCCTAAATAACGTAAGCGCCAACATCCGACCGAAGTCAAAATGCCGACGCTTACTACCCCTCGTTGACCCATAAGGATTCGAACCTTAGCTGACTGAATCAAAATCAGGAGTGCTACCGCTACACTATGGGTCAAAACTGAGCTTTTTTTGCCCTTCCTTCGAAAAGCGATGCAAAGATAGAACCTATTTTCGTTTGAGCAAATGTTTTTTATATTTTTTTCAAAAATTCAAATAATTACATGTGGAACGAAGCGGCTGCCGTTGTCTGTGATGAGGCTATTCGACTCTCGAATACCGATGCCCGCAGGCTCTTGACCCACTATCCAAGAGCCAATTAAGGCATAATTGCCATCAAATTCAGGTAATTCACACAGTTCTTGATAAATAAAACCCTCTTCACCGTACTCCCCCTCAGTATGTTGCTGATATTGATTGTTTTTGACAATCATCACATTCGCCCCTTCTCTTGATAAAATCGGCTTCTTGACATAATTAGTGATATCAACACTATCAAATTGCGTCGGCAACAACCAATCTGACTCTGGAAATAAATCCCACAAAACAGGCAAAATGGCTTTATTGCTCAAAATCATTTTCCAAGACGGTTCTATCCAATGTGCTTTGTTTTTGTCTTTAATAATGAGTTGCCCAAATTCATCAAAAATCAACCACTCCCACGGGTATAATTTGAAAACATTACGCATATTATGCCCTTGTAAATCCTTGAAAGTAAACATTTTCTCGTCCCAACCTATATCATCAATATAAATCAATTTCGTTTTCAAACCCGCTTGAATCGCTGTATCACGCAAATATTCCACCGTCGTCAAATCTTCAAGCGACTCTTTAACAACCGAAAAATGCACCACGCCTTCATGCAAATAAGGCTTCAAATACTGCCAATACGCTATTAATTTTTCATGAACAGAGTTGAATTGGTCATAATATGGAAACAACTCTTGCATCCATTCCCATTGCACAACGCCCGTTTCAAACAAGGAAGTCGGCGTATCGGCATTAAATTCCAACATTTTAGGCACACCATCTTTGAAACTAAAATCAAATCGTCCATAAACAGAAGGCGCATCATCGTTCCAAGTCTGTTCAATATGCGGCACAACCCATTTTGGAATGTGAAAAAGGTCGTATTTTTTCTTAGACGTGACGTATTCGACGGCTTCAAGGCACATTTCCCACAATTCGCTCGTTGCCTTTTCAATGGTATTTATTTCGGACATCGAAAATTCATAATATGCACTTTCATCCCAATACGTCCCATCCATGGTATGAAAACCAAAACCTAAATTTTCTACTTTTGCTTGCCAATCAAAGCGTGGCGTAATAATTCTCCGTTTCATTTTTTTTGTTTTAGTGAAAGAATAAAGAACAAGTTTACACGCCTTATAGTCCAAAAATGCCGCTACTTTCGACCCCCTCAGTATTTTTAACGACTAAACATCTTAGACCACTGATTAGAATGATGCGACTGATTTACACTGATTTTCTTAGTTCCTTACAGGATGACAAAAAAGAAAATCAGCGTAAATCAGTCGCATCAGTCTAATCAGTGGTCAAAAAAATCAAGAATTAAACTTTTCCAATTCCTTAACCGTCACGCGCCCTTCATAAATTGCTTTGCCGACAATCGCCCCAAAGCAACCAATTTCACGCAATTTGTACAAATCGTCCATATTGGAAACGCCACCCGAAGCAATCAATTTCAATTCTGGAAAATCACGTAAAACATTGGCATACAACTCATTAGATGCACCCATAAGTAAACCATCCTTTGAAATATCGGTACAAATACAGTATTGAATACCTTGTTCCGTAAAATCACGAAGGAAATCTTTCAACCACAAATCACTCGTTTCGAGCCAACCGCCAACGGCTATTTTTTCATTTTTAACATCCGCGCCCAAAATGATTTTTTCAGAACTGTGGATATTCAACCAATTCAAAAAGATGTCTCGATTTTTTACCGCAACAGTACCACCCGTAATTTGCTGCGCACCACATTCAAAAGCCATTTTTAAATCTGCATCAGATTTCAAGCCACCGCCAAAGTCAATGTGCAGTTTTGTCTTTGATGCCAAACGTTCTAAAACCCGATGATTGACAATTTGACCTGCTTTTGCACCGTCTAAATCAACGAGATGCAACCGCATCAAACCCGCGTCTTCAAACTCTTTGGCTACTTCGAGCGGGTCTTCGTTATATACTTTTTTTTGGGCATAATCGCCTTGCGTGAGTCTCACGCATTTGCCGTCAATAATGTCTATGGCTGGAATAATGTGCATAAAGGAATGGTGAATGGTGAAAACCAAATTTAATTCTTAATAAATATCTTTTTAATGATTCATTTCAGCATTTTATTCTTAAATAAATATCTACTTTTGATATTAAATTTTGGCGAAGTTATTTTTTTATTAAAACGTTGTTATTTCGTTACCAAATTTTATTCTTAATAAATATTTTATTAAAATATATTTTTAGAATTTTATTCTTTTCAATTAAAAAAACCGTATTCTCTTTCTTAGTTCTTTTTCTACGTATCGTATTTCATATTCATCCTGTCCCTGTTGCTATCGCAATTTTACTTATCCCGCACAATGATTAGTTAGGGTGTCGCTTTTTTCACATACAAAATTCCGTAAACATATTTCTTAATGTAATTAACCCCCAAACCAGACTGTGTAATGTTCGGCCTGATAACATACATTCCGGGTTGTAACGGTACAGCAGTAACCGGCTCCAGCGTGTAAGTTATTAATGGCCGTATTGACTGATCATCTGCACTATTTTTAAAACCGGTAATCGTTGAAGTGAAAATGGGTAATGGAGCACCTTCCGTTATCTGCACATCATTCGCCCTGATGGTAAGTGGATCACCAATAACTGTTAACTGGCCAGGCAGATAATTCACTGTATAATTGGAT
>JANLQI010000198.1:0-1834 GCA_031367705.1 Saprospiraceae bacterium
AAATACTGAGGGGGTGTGTTAAAAAAATCTTAAAAATCGTTTCATCAAATGATTTGTTTGATTCACTATTTTCAGAATTAAATTTTGGCATCCATGAATTTTGGTGTAAAATTATTTTTTAAAAATGAATTTTTATTAAAAATTTAAGACTAATTGTAAAAAATACAATTTCTTTTTCTGCCAATTTTAGTGGTAAAACCAGTCCTGATAATTTATGTCTAATAAAAGCATTGATACTCAATGAGTTACAGTCTTTCGATGGTTTTGAACCTGCCAAAGGGTTTTGCACTATAAAAATTATCAGAGAACTTACATTTTTTGCACAAAACCCTTTGCATTTCAAAAATGTGTTGTAATATTGCACTATAATTGTCAAATTGACATTTAAAATTGTATTTTGTGTTAAGTTTATTTTATGCTCTAAAATTTCTCTTTTACCTAAATAATAGCTAAATAAATTTGTAAAATGAAAAGAATCGCGATTGTTTTCTTGTGCTTCATTTTTGCATTAGGTCAGTCATGTAGCCAAAAACCGACTGAAAAAACGGCTTTGAAAAAAGGTCAAGAGCCTATAAAAACGGTACAAATTGCACAATCAGGCATTTCAGCGACCCCTCAGTATAAAAATACAAATTTATCCATCAACGACCGTGTCAAAGACCTTTTGCAACGCATGACTTTGGACGAAAAGGTTGCCCAAATACAATGTCATTGGGAAACGGCTGCGAAAGGTACTGTAACGAATGACAAAGGTGAAGTAGATTATACCAAATGGGCAAATTTCGCCCCAAACGGTTTAGGGCAGTTGGGACGACCTAATGAATTGCCAGGTTTCGGCAGCCGCAGTCCTTACGAAACAGCCGTTTATGCCAATCAAGTACAGAAATATTTTGTTGAAAAAACACGATTGGGTATTCCCGTCATGTTCCATGAAGAGTCTTTACATGGCAACCAAGCCAAAGATGCAACGGTTTTTCCTTCTCATATTGCACTCGGTTCGACTTGGAATGAAGCCCTTTTGACTGAAATCTATACAGCTGTTGCTGAGGAAGTCCGTTTACGTGGCGGTCATCAAGTCCTCGCACCTGTCGTTGACCTCGCTCGCGACCCGCGCTGGGGACGCACAGAGGAATGTTTGGGCGAAGACCCTTACCACGT
Organism: Saprospiraceae bacterium; assembly: GCA_031367705.1. Lineage (GTDB taxonomy): Bacteria > Bacteroidota > Bacteroidia > Chitinophagales > Saprospiraceae > JAAFJT01. The sequence goes on from JANLQI010000198.1 coordinate 1,159, forward strand.
CAGCCGTATGTGCGTTGCCGAAATCAAGGCTTATCAAGGTGGTGCAAACGTGGATAAAATTCCTGCCCGCCACGTCATTTCGACCCTCAAACACTTTGGTATTCATGGTGCATCGGAAGGCGGTATCAACGTGTCACCTATTTTTATTGATGAAAGAACGGCTCGGGAAGTCTATTTCCAATCTTTTGAAGCAGGTGTCAAACAAGCGGGTGCGCTCGGTCTCATGCCTTGTTATAACGAGTGGTCAGGCGTTCCTGCCCACGCAAATAAGTGGCTTTTGACCGATTTACTGAGGGGTGAGTGGGGTTTTAAAGGCGTTATTGTTTCGGATTACGAAGCCATTAAGGATTTGGTGAACTTACACCATGTGGCTGCAAATGCCGAAAATGCAGCCATTCTATCGCTCAATGCAGGGGTGGATATCGAAACACCCAATGCTTATGGCTTCAATAAAGTAGCAGAATTGGTCAAAAATGGTAAGATTTCACAAGGGATTCTCGATGCAGCCATCATGCGCGTTTTGACCGCAAAATTCCAACTCGGTCTTTTTGAAAATCCTTATACCGACCCTGACGAAGCAAAACGGGTCATCGGCAGCGATGCAAACCGCAAACTCGCTTACAAAGCCGCCGCAGAGTCTATGGTGTTGTTGAAAAATGAAAACAATATCCTACCG
>JANLQI010000209.1:0-17146 GCA_031367705.1 Saprospiraceae bacterium
AAACCGACCCAATGTCCAATCGGCGTATAAAGTAGCGCGGTGGATGGGTTCGATATCTGGATATTTTTTTTCAAACCAAACAGGAACGCTATAAGGATGATGTGCTGTGATTGTGAAAATCATGCCGTAGAATGGTTGTGGTGTTGTATTCAACTTGTTGAGCATGAATTGGTACATCTGATCGTCCCAAATGCCCCAAGTACCGTCATAATCGCCTTCTTTTTCAGGGAAATCCTCTCGTGCGTAAAAGTCTTTAAAGCCTGTCAGTGGTGCAAATTTGTCAAAATCCATGGAGCCCCGATGTGCGCCATGAAAGAAAGCGGTGTTATAACCTTTGCGTTTTAGATGCGCTCCTAACCCATCGAGTTGATTGGATTGATAAGGCGAAAACATAAACGGGTCTTCCATCAAGGAGGGCAAGCCTGTTGAAATTGCTGCCACGCCTTGAGTCGAGCGCAAACCATTGGCAAAGGTATTTTCGCAATACAAACTCTGTTGTGCAATGCTGTCTAAAACAGGTGTAAAACCTTGATAATCAGGTATTTTTGAATTGAAAAAAGCAGAGTATTCTTTACCACAACTTTCAAGGGCAATAATGACGACATTGACAGGACGGAAAGAACTTTTGGATTGTGGTTTTACAAAAATCGGATAGATGCCCTCGGCTTCGGCATCGGACATATAGTTTTTTTCTGATAAAAAACGCTGTCCAGACGAATGAATGACGTTTAAAGTCGTGTTGGAAACCAAAGGCATGAGCCGTAAATCGCTTGCAAACTCGGCACTACTGAGGGGGGTTAATGGACGGTGTTGCAAACCACCTCTTGCGGCAACTAAAAACAAACCAATTCCGATGAGGAAAACGGCAATTTGTGATTGCCAAAACGTCTTTTGAGGTGGCGATGCGAGAGTCGTTTTTTTATATAAAGTATTGAAAACAAAGAAACTACCCATGCCTAAAATGACCAAATACCAATATTCCGCAAAGAGTGAAGGGAACCTATCGAGTGTGTTTTTGAACATGGCGAAATCGCTCAAAACCATACGTCGATTGGCAAAACGGAAGTAGCCGATGTCGCCTAATTCAAAACCAAGGGCAATGAAATTGGTGACGATGAATGTTATTTTTTGAAAAAGAAGATACTTTTTTTGCGTTCTGATACTGAGGGGGAGTATATAAGAAAACCATAAAATCAAATTGACATACATGGCGGCGGAAAGGTCGAACTTTAAGCCATAAAAAAAATCAAGTGCCGTTGCAGAAGGTAAAATAGTGCTGTTGAAAGCATAAAAAAGCAAACGAGAAGTTGAGAAAAACAACAGGGTTAAAGCGACTCGAATGAGGGCTTGGCGGAGGAAAAAGGTTTCTGATTTGATATTTGAAAACAGCGTTTGAGTCATAATAAATACAAGAGGAGGTCATTAATAGGCTAAAAGCATTTTTATAGCCCGCGCCTTAGCAAGCCCAACTATGCGGTTAATGATGAGGTAATGCTCTAATTCCGTTTTTCTTCAACGGTCAATTCTGTCTCTTTTTGTTTATCTAAAAGGGCATCGAGCCTGTCTTGATTGGCTTTGGAAGGTTTGAAAGCTACGACCTTTTCAGGGTTCATACTGGCAATAAAACCTGATAATTCATCGTAAATTGAAACATTAGCAACCATTTGTTAGATTATTTTTTACAAAAATAGCTTATTCAAACACTTTGGGCAACTTTTAAGACTTTAATATTTTTTATTGACTAAACAAGGTTAAAATCCCATTTTCAAGATTATAAAAATCCACATTTGGAAAACGTGATTCAAGGCGTTGTATCGCTATTTGGCTGCGAATGCCCCGTTTACAATAGATAACGACGGGTAATGTAGCGTCTTCGGGTTGCCAACGGCTGATTTTACTGAGGGGTATTAACACGCCGCCTATGTTGTAGGCGGCGTGTTCATCTGCTTCACGGACATCTATGAGTTGACATTTTTTGCCTTCGGCAATCCATGTTTGGAATTCGGTGTAAGTGATGTTTTTCATTTTTGACCACTGATGACACTGATTGAACGGATTTTCTCTGATTTTTCATTTTTCATTTTTCATTTTTCACTTTTCACTTATTCACCTAATTCTACTTGATTTTCGCCTTTATCGTTTGATTTTGGCAAAAAATACTGAGGGGTCTCTTTCAGCCTGTCTTCTGTCAATTCGACGACTTCACCGAGTTCTGGTATTTCGATTCTTGGGAAACCATTGTCGTTTAGGTATTTTTTGAAAACGATTTGTGTATCAAAATCACCGTGAACGAGGAACAGCTTTTTTAAGCTACCTTTTTGATTATCAAGGAATTGCAATATTTCTTTGTAGTCACCATGGGCAGAAAATGAGTCCATGACTTCTACATCACAATTGATTTTTTTCATATCGCCAAAGAAGCGGACTGTCTTGTTGCCATTTCGCAATTGCCCTGCGGGTGAATCGGGCGTAGCATAGCCGACAATAAGGACAGTGGTGCGCCAGTTTTCGACATTGTTCGCCAAATGATGCTTTACTCGTCCTGCGTTTGCCATACCTGACGAGGAAATGATGATACAAGGTTCATCAGAAGTATTGAGTTTTTTTGAATCCTCTGTTTTGCGGAGAAATTTGAGGTTTTCAAAGCCGAATGGATTGGGGTCTTTGAGCATGTATTCATGCAGATTACTATCAAAACATTCAGGGTGATTGATGAATACTTGTGTCGCATTCACACCCAAAGGGCTGTCCACATAAACAGGAATGTGCGGCAGTCTTTTGGCTTCAACGAGTTTGTCCAAAATATAAACAATCTCTTGTGTGCGCCCAACGCTGAAAGCGGGAATGATGACTTTTCCTTGCTTTTCGACGCATGTTTTCTTGATAATTTGAAGAAAACGCTCTGTTTCTTCAGGTGCAGCTTCGTGTAAACGGTCGCCGTAAGTGGATTCGCAGAGTAAAATGTCGCAAAGCGGCATGGGTTGCGGGTCGTTCAAAATAGGGCGATTGGGTCGTCCGATGTCGCCAGAAAAACCAACGACGGTTGTTTTGCCCCCCTCAGTAATTTTGAGTGTAACGGATGCTGAACCGAGTATATGCCCTGCATCGGTGAACATAACCTCTACGTTTTCGTGTACAGGAAACCAATGTTCGTAGTTGAAACTGGCAAACAGTTTCATAGTTGAGCGTACATCTTCGGAGGTGTAAAGTGGCTCGGCATCGGCTTCTCGACCTCTTTTTAAGGCTCTTTTATTATCATATTCTGCGTCGCGTTCTTGGATACCGGCACTGTCGAGGAGCATGATATTGACGAGTTCACGGGTGGCATGGGTCGCAAAAATGGTTTGATTGAAGCCATCTTTGACCAATTTTGGCAACCGCCCGCTGTGGTCAATATGGGCATGAGACAACACCATGCAGTTGATTTCTGCGGGGGTGAACAACCAGTTTTCGTTAAAGTCCTTCATGGAAGCACTCCGTCCTTGATACAGACCGCAATCGAGCAGGATGGTGAATCCACTATCGAGGGTCAAAAGGTGGCAACTGCCAGTAACTTCGCGCGCTGCGCCGCAGAATTGAATTTTCATATTTTTTAATTTTCTCTGTTTAGTTTAATTTCTGTTGCTTTACCAACATTAATAGGGACTGTTTCGACTTCAACATTGGATATTTCAAGTCCAAAATCCTCGCTTGCTGGCAAACTTAAATTTTTCAAGATGCGATAAGCCCGAATGGTAAATTGGTCAAATGGGCTGATTTCATCGTCCACAGAAGCACGGCTATTGAGGATGATAAACTTGAAATCGGCACCAAAACGGTGTTTTCTAAGGCTTGGATAATGGCTCAATTCGTCCACTTCGCCATTGGCTTGCATTTCTTGAACGATTTTACTGAACATTAAATTGACTTTGTGTTCAACTTTAAAACCAAATTTAAGGCGTACGAAAAAGACCTTTTGAGGAACAATGGTCGTCACTTTGTACTGTTTGAGATAAGGGTCATCGCAAATGTCCACATGGACGAACCAATAAATATCGGCGCGTTTGGGTCTTTTTTTGAAGATAGAATAGATGATATTAGAATCAATTTTTTCTTGGTCGCCTGACAGGGCAAGATAAACGAGGTTTGTTGCTTCTTTGGGAAGCGTATCGTCATCCATCAAATCTTTGAGCATCGGTACATAAGGCTCAATGCTGACGACGCTGAGATGCCGACGACGCAATTCTTTCGCTTTATACCACATAAATATGCCAAAAAACAAGACAATTGCTATCATAACACTAAACCAACCACCATGAGCAAATTTTGCCAAATTGGATACCATGAAGGCGGTTTCAATGACAAATAGGAGAACGCCTAATCCGATTATGCGCCATAAGGGTTGGCGTTTCATGTGCATATAATGGAGTAAAAGGGTGGTTGTCATCAACATATTTAGCACGATTGCCAAGCCATAAGCCGCTTCCATTTTACCAGATTCACGGAAAATCATGACAACCGCAATACATCCAATCAAAAGAAACCAGTTGATACTGGGTATATAGATTTGACCTTTCATTTGGGTTGGGTAATTGACTTTCATATTGGGCCAGAGTTTCAATTTCATGGCTTCATTGACCAATGTGAAACAACCACTTATCAAGGCTTGGCTGGCAATGATGGCAGCTAAACTGGCTATGACGATACCATAAGGCAGAAAATCGGGTGACATGGTGGCATAAAAAACACTTGTACCTTTAAATTCTTGATTGAGATGATGGGTCAATAAATAATTGGCTTGCCCTAAATAATTGAGCATCAAGCAGATAAATATGGCGAACCAACTGATGCGGATATTTTGTTTGCCGCAATGCCCTAAATCGGAGTACAAAGCTTCGCCTCCTGTTGTACACAAGAAAACGGCACCTAATAACCAAAATCCATGAACGCCTGTCAGTTCGTTGCGATAAATAGTGACCATTTTGAGGGCGTAAATAGGGTTTAAGGCTTTGAATACTGAGGGGTCTTTAATAATTTGAAGAACACCTAAGATGGCAAGCATACCAAACCACAGCAGCATGACGGGACCAAAAGCTTTACCAACGAAGTTTGTTCCGAACTGTTGGATAATAAAAAGGGCGACTAAAATAGTCAAAACAATAGGAACTGTTTCGATGTGCGAAAAATCAATGCCATTTCGAATGCCTAAATTGGCTAAACCCTCGATGGCTGACGAAACGGAAATCGGTGGGGTTATGAATCCATCGGCTATTAATGAGGCACAACCGATGATGGCGGGGTAGATAATCCACTTTGACCGATACCTTCTGACAAGCGCATAAAGGGCGAAAATCCCCCCTTCGCCTCTATTGTCGGCATTGAGTGCGAGATAGACGTACTTGAAAGTGGTGAGAATCATCAGCGTCCAAAAGACAGCGGAAACACCACCATAAACTAAGTCTTGTGAGATAGGCTCGCCTGTTGTGATGGCTTTCATAACATAGAGTGGCGATGTACCAATATCGCCATAGACGATGCCGAGTGTTACAAGTAAGCCGCCTGCGGTGATTTTATTGTGGCTGGAGTGTGACATTTTTTCTTTTTTAATCCCCGTAACTTTTGGGATTTTTTAGTAAAGTTATAGCAAATAAATGAACTGTATCGGTTGTGAAACTATAAAAATCGAGCAAATTTACACGACTTATGGATTTTTTAGTATAAAAACATCAATTATACTGAGGGGGGGATTGGAGACTTAACGATAATAGATCGTCAAAGTATCACCCTGTTGAAGATGGTACTGTTGTTCCTTTGACGAAATACCGTTGTCAAGACCGATTTGATAACCTGTATTGGGGTCATTGAAAAACAAATTGCCCAAAGTGACGAGCATATCACCTTTTCTGATAACATATTGGATGGAATCCTTTTTGACTTTTTTTATAGCCGCCATGTCGTTAGTGAGTTTGGCAATGGAATCTTGTAACAAGGCAGTTTTTTGTTCCAATGGTTTGATATACAGCGTTTTGTTATACCAAATAGTTAAAAGAGGCAACAGAAGTAAAAGGAACAAATACCGCTTGTTTTTAGAACGGGCTTTAGCCAGTTCTGTTTCGGCTTGGTGCCGACGGAGGGTCAATTTGCCTTCAAGCGCAACACGTTGTTTCAGCAAATCGTTGTATCTTTCTTCGAGTGGTTCTTGAAACATGCTTCTTATTTTAAAATAAAAATAATAAATATTTAAAAAATAATTATCTAAAATGGTGTTCATTTAAAATTGAATATATACTTTGCGGTTTATAAACTAATTTTATTTGATATATTTTTCAAATAAAATTTGGTAAAAGCAAAACATATTATAATTTTGCTAAATTATATCTTTCCCACACAGTTACTGCTTGTTTTTAAGTCTATATAAATCGCGCAAACAAGCACTCAAATTCTAATAAATACATCGTTAAAGTGTTAAAGTATTACAACATTAGTTGGAGGTGCAAACTTACATCACAACTTACTTTTGTGCGGTGAAATTACGTGAATAATTCTTGAACTAAAAAATAGCAATACACAATGATATTAGACCGAAAACAGCTGTGGATTTTATGGATAGGCTTGGGGCTATTTATAGCTGCATTTATATGGGATGCCGTCTTTTCTGGTGAGCGCAATGTTTACCGATATCGAAGTATTATTGAAAAAAACCTTCAGGCTCAAGAAAAAGCGGTTGATGAAGTTATCAATGACAAACCTTTTATTGAGCGGCGAATGAATACTGTTATGGTGGGTGCTGCGTTTAAAGAAGATGTCATACGCGTAGAAAAGCTCCAAGAAGAACCCTTCAATATTTGTATTTTTAAAGGAGATTCTGCGATTTTTTGGACACGCAATGATGTGATACCGACTGTCGCGGAACATATAACAGCAGAGACGCAGGAAGGGCAAACCTATTCAAAATTGGTAGAACTGAAGCAATCGCAATACGAATTGCGCTATCGTATCATGCGCACGCCAGTGTCAAATGGTGGATATACTGAGGGGGATACAATCACAGTTGCGGCGTTGATACCTTTGAAGCGGGTTTATGGTTCGTTTGAGGGTAAATACTTAGAAAGTCACTTCATTGCCTCGTCTATGATACCCATAACTATGGAATTGGTCGAAAATGGTAAAAAGCAGTTTGCCGTACAAACCATAGATCAGAAGACTTTATGCTCACTGGCTTTAGATTTTAGCAATGAATCCGATCGATTGCATGATATAGGTATGCTTATTTTACTGGCATTGGGCTTTTTTATGCTGGGTATGTTTGGCGATAGGATGTCAAAGCAGATGTTGGCTCAAAATGAGTCGCCGATGATGGGGATTACGTTTTTTATCGGTACGCTCATTGCTTTGCGGGCGTGTATATTCTACATTGAGGGCAGTAAACTATTACCGACAACGGATTTGCAATTTGCCTCTTATGGCAATTCCACATTTATGCACTCGCTTTCAGAGCTGATCATTAATACCGTCTTTATATTTTGGTTTTCCATATTTTTCAACAAAGAGTTTCGTTTGCCTGATTTTAGGCAACAGTCTCTTTGGGTTAAGTGGAGTTTAGCGGTTGCTTGCTATACGATATTGATTGCGCTTAATATATTGTCAATTGGCATATTCAACGATTTAGTCTCCAATTGGAAAAATATCATGTCTTTTGAAAGCCTAACTGATTTTAATGGGCAGACAATTGTCGCCATTTCAAGCATGGGTTTGATTCAATTGACGGCATTTCTCATCAGCCATCGGCTCATCGTTTCCGTCAAAGAGTTAGAATTGAATAAAGGGCAGATGCTGTTTGCGCAAGTCATAGCTATCGGTATCGGCGTGCTGCTTTATCAAGCTTATAATTTTAGTACCAGTTTGCCAATCGTCGGATATGCCGCCTTATTGTTGGTATTTATCATGATATTCCACTTGTTTGTAAATAATAAAGAGTCAAATGTCAGTTGGTTGGTCATTTGGGTGCTTATTTTTGCAGGTATTCAAGCCTTTTTTGTTTCTCGATTTAGTAGTGATAAAGAGCGAAAAAGTCTTTTTGAATATGCTCAAACTTTGTCAAGTGAGCGCGACAGGTTTGCAGAAGGCTACATTAGAATTTTACTCGATACTATCATTAAAGATCCTTTAATTAAGACTTCTACATTGATGCCTTTTAGAATAGGGATTGATCCAAAACACATTGAAAATCAAATACAGTCGTTTTTTGAAACGGGTGACTATCTCAGCGACCACTATTCTTTGCGTTTTTGGGGTATTAACAGAACAGGCGAGGCGGTCATCAATCCTGACAGTATCAAACTACCGCAATTGCAGCAGCGTTTTTCGGAAAGTACGGTGATTAAGGACTTTAATTGTAATTTTTGGACAGATAGAAAGGGTGAAAACGCTTACTTAGCTCATGTAACACTGCCTTTGCGAAAAGAGAACCCTTTATCTATTTTGTTTGAATTTACCCGAACCGATAGAATTTCGAGCCGTATTTTTACTGAAATCCTTGCGGATAAGCACTATAAGAAATTGGCTCAACTCAATGAATACAGCTATGCTATTTATAAAAACGGCATTTCGACTGAACAAAATCAGCACGGTGCTTTTGAACGGACTATAGGCAAAACGCAAATACCGTCTAAAGGACATTTTACATATACGGTTATGGACAATCAAGACCAAGTGACGTATCAAAGCAATGACGGCATCGTTGTGCGCATTAGTAAGTACATACCCCTCAGTTCACAAGGGTTTACGCTGTTTATCTACTTTATAGTCGCCTTGACACTCTTGTTTATGCTTTTGATGGTTATCAATCATTTTTATCCATTTTTACCACCTGTTGTCGCCATGTCCTGGACCAATGCGACCAATACATCTTTACGGTATCGGATAATGATTCCTGTTATTCTCTTCATTTTATTGTCTTATGCCATCGTTTTTGTTTTTACTTTCAGTTATTACAAAAAGGTAGGGGAAAAGTATTATACATCTGAATTTGAAAATAAGGCTAAGAGTATCATGAAGAACCTTCGTAAAGAGTTCCAGGATGATATTAGAGGCGATAAAGACCTCATAAATTCTTGCCTGACACGCAATTCTGATAACTACGAAATGGCAATGCACTTCTTCAATACTGAGGGGGTACTTGAAGGCACGACGGAATCTAATATTTTCGATAAAGGCATATTAGCCCCGCGTATGAACCCAACAGCATATATGAAGTTGCAGAATGGCGTAGAGGATGATTATAGGACAGATGAAAATATTGGCGATTTTCACTACAAATCCTCTTTTTACGCGCTTAGAGATAGTGACGAAAAAAAATTGTTAGGATTTATCGAACTGCCTTTTTATTCGCGTGACCGCAACCTAAGGCTTTCTGCCAGCGATATGTGGAGTTATAGTGCGGGTTTTTTAACGGCTCTTTTCATCCTGTGTGTGAGTCTCATTTCGATGCAAACAGAACGTTTAATTCAACCTTTACAACAAGTAGCGGATACACTTCGCCGTCTACGAGTCAGTAAAACTGAAAAAAATGAACTCATAACGTGGGAGAGAAAAGATGAAATTGGTGCACTCATCAATGCCTACAATTCTAAGGTGACTGAACTTGAAGAAGCCATCATGCGCCTTGCCGAAGCGGAACGCGAGGGGGCTTGGCGGGAAATGGCAAAGCAGGTGGCACATGAAATCCGTAACCCTTTGACACCCATGAAACTTGTCGTGCAACACCTTGAAATGATGCGTTTGCAAGGCAATGAAAATATGGCGGAATATACATCGAGGTCTAACAGAGTGCTTTTGGAACAAATCGCCAGTCTTGAAAACATCGTCAATGAATTCCATTCTTTCGCACGGATGCCCAACAAAGCGACAAATGTCAGCTTCCCGCTCAACGATTTGGTGCAATCTGTTGCTGACCTTTTTGCACAACACAATAACGAGGGTAAAAATTTAGAGGTCAGGCTCACGATGCCAAACGAAATATTTGTCGTTTATGCTGACCGTGCTTTATTGACGAGTGCATTCAATAATTTAATAAAAAATGCCATTCAGTCCATTCCGCCTGATAGAAATGGCCTCATTAGTATCAATTTGTATCGTGAAAACAATGCAGCAATCGTCAAAATCAGCGACAATGGCTCGGGTATTCCAAAGGATATTCAAGACAAAATATTCAGCCCTAATTTCACCACAAAGGTCTATGGTTCAGGTATCGGCTTGTTGATTACTAAAAACATCATTCAATCGGTCAATGGCACAATTACCTTTGAAACCATCGAAAATGAAGGTTCTGACTTTTTTGTTCAGTTAGACATTACGGAAAGCCATAAAATCGAACCGAAGCCGTTAGCTTCTGCACGGGCTTGAAACTCAGGTATAGTAAACAGAAAATGAATAGATTTTTATTTTTTGCAAAAAAATAAAAATCTATTCATTTTCTGTTTACTATACCTTTTCAACTCAACCCTTGCAATTCTACCAATTTACGATATTCCCCACCGAGCTGAAACAACGTTTCATGCGTCCCCCGTTCAATGATTTTTCCTTCACGTAACACAATGATTTCGTCCGCATGTTGCACCGTCGAAAGGCGATGTGCAATTACGAGAGCCGTTCGTCCTGTCATCAACTGCATCAAAGCGGCTTGCACCAATTTTTCACTTTCAGAATCTAAGGCAGATGTCGCTTCATCGAGTATCAAAATATCAGGATTGCGCAGCAATGCCCTTGCAATTGTCAGGCGTTGTCGTTGTCCACCGCTTAATTTCATACCTCTATCGCCAATATTCGTTTGATACCCCCCCTCAGTATTTTCGATAAAATCATGGGCATTAGCTGCTTTTGCTGCCGCTATAACTTGTTGATAATCAACATCTTCTAAGCCAAAAACGATATTTTTGTAAATGGTGTCATTGAACAAAATGGCTTCTTGCGTCACAATGCCCATGAGCGAGCGCAGGTCTTTCACTTTCATATTCCGAATATCCACACCGTCTATCAAAATGCGCCCCTCAGTAACATCATAAAAACGAGGCAATAAATCCGCTATCGTTGACTTACCAGCACCTGATGCACCTACGAGTGCAACCATTTTCCCTTTTTCAATTGTCAAATTGATATTTGCTAAAATCTGTTTTTCGGCTTCACGATAGTAGAAAGACACGTTTTTGTATTCGATTTGATGTTGAAAGCCCTTTGCCCCTGCCCCCGACCCCAAAGGGGAGACGATACTGCCTAACTCCCCTTTGGGGTCGGGGGTAGCGGGAGGGGCTGGGTCCACAATCGTCTCCTCCGCGTTTAGAATTTCTTCAATACGTGTCAATGCACCAGCACCTCTACGTATATTATAAGACGCTGCCGAAAACGCTTTTGCAGGTTCAATGACTGTAAAGAAAGCATAAAGAAAGCCCAAAAAAGATTGCGGAGTCAGCTCTGTTGAAACGACTTGCTTGAAGCCAAACCAAATCAAGACGCATACAACCGCAATACCGAGAAATTCCGTCGTCGGCGAAGCCAATTCTCTTCTACGGTAATGTTTCATCAATAAATTGCGGTAGCCGTTGTTTTCTAAACCAAATTTCTGACGTTGATAACCCTCTGCGTTAAATGCTTTAATGACCCGCGAACCGCCCAACGCTTCGTCCAAAACAGAGACCATTGACCCCAGTTTTTCTTGCAATGCAGACGACTCTTTTTTCAACGATTTGCCAATGCCACCAATAATAAACCCTGTAAAACCAAGCAAAATGAAGACAAAACCTGTCAAAGTAGGCGAAATATAAAGCATCAACGACATCGCTCCAATGATGAGCAACGGCTCACGAACAACGGTTTCCAAGACATGCAAAATGCTGTATTCAATTTCCTGAACATCGGCAGTGATGCGGCTGATAAGGTCGCCTTTGCGCTCGTCGCTGAAATAACTGAGGGGTAGCCGCAGCGTTTTGTCAAAAAGAGCTTGTCGAATATCACGTACAACGCCATTGCGTAAAGGCGCGATGAAATACAAAGCGAGATAACGAAATAGGTTTTTGAAAAAAAACAAGACAACCATAGCAATACAGATATAAATCAATGCCTGCTCTTTGCCATATTGTTCAATAATATGACCTAATTGATAATAAAAACTGTCCGTTAATGCAGGTGTATTCCATTGAAAATCAGGCTTTTGTGTCGGTGGAATCGTTTGCCCCAATAATATTTGAAGAAACGGAATCAACATCGGAATACTCACGAGGTTAAAGAAAACCATCAAAATATTGCACAGAATATTCAGCGCAACATAAGGCTTGTAGTTGCGGATATATTTAAAAAGTTTGGAAATCGTTTGCATCAATAATATTTAATGGTGAATATTTTAATGGTGAATGGTGAATATTTTAATGGTGAATGAATAAGAATTATTCACCATTAAAATATTCACCATTCACCATTACCCTTATCTTGCGGCAAAAATAGTGAATAGAAACGCAATGACAGTAGCAGGTTTTACCTTTATCAGAAACGCCGTTAAATTAGATTATCCGATTATCGAAGCGGTGCGCTCCATTTTGCCTTTGTGCGATTACGTTGTCGTTGCCGTTGGGCAGTCCGATGATGAAACATTGGAATTGATACAAAGCATTGATAATCAAAAAATTAGAATCATCGAGACCGTTTGGGACGACACCTTAAAAGAAGGCGGTGCTGTCTTAGCCGTCGAAACCGACAAGGCTTTTGATGCCATCGGCGACGATGCCGATTGGTGCATTTATATTCAAGGAGACGAATGTTTGCATGAAAAATTTTTACCAACAGTGAAAACGGCTATGGAAAAGTGGCAAAATGATGCAGATACTGAGGGGTTACTTTTCAAGTACGTACATTTTTATGGCTCTTATGACTACATAGGCACTTCACGTGCATGGTATCGCAACGAGGTACGCATCATAAAAAACGATAAAACCATTCGGTCATATCGAGATGCACAAGGTTTTAGGAAAAACAATCAAAAACTAAAAGTACGGGCAGTTGATGCTTATATCTATCATTACGGTTGGGTTAGACATCCTCAAGCGCAACAGCGCAAGCAATTGATTATGAATCGTTTATGGCACACAGAAGAAGAAGTGAAAATGCGTGTGCCAGATGTTGCTGAATTTGATTATACACAAATTGATGACCTCGAAAGGTTTGAAGGCACTCATCCGACAGTTATGCAGCGACGTATCAACGCCTTAAACTGGCAATTTACGTTCGACCCAACCAAAAGAAAATTGAGTCAAAAAGAACGTTTTTCTCGATTTATTGAACGATTAACAGGCTGGCGGATTGGGGAGTATCGAAATTATAAGAAAATTGGGGTGGCATGACCCCCTCAGTATAAAAGCACAAATAGGGAAATTGGAAGTAGAAAGACTAAGGAAAACTATCGTAAAACTTATCCCGCTTACCGATTGAGTGGAATACAATCGTATTATTCTCGATGGTAATGCCAATACGATATTCACCAAGACGAATGCGGTAGGCTTTTGCACCTTTAAGCCTTTTTAGAGAAGGAATCATTAGAATATCGTCTATATTGTAAAGGTTTTCAATTAGGTCTGCGATTTGATGGCTCAAAATGCGGTTTTTCAATTTGGCTTCTTCCCTGTCAAATCTTTGAGTGATTATGACATTTATCGGTTTCTAAGTTTTTTTATAAAATCATTGGCATCAACAGTTTTACTGCTATCAGACAATAAAATATCTTCGAGGATAGCAGCATCTTCTTTGTCGTCCAAACTCATATCCTCCCATTCACCCGTAGCTACATATTTTTGGCGCAGGTTTTCTCGAATGATTTGTTGGTCACTCGTCAAACGAATGTCTTTGATTTTAACTTTAAATTTCTTAAAAATCTCTAATAAGACATTTTCATCGTCTTCATTGATTACTATGGTCATTTCCTTTGTCATGTTGTACTATTTTATTTTTAGACAAATTTAATTATTTAAAAATTACCCCCTTAGTATTTTTGCTTTAAAAGCTAACTTTTATCCAAAATCTAAGACTTTAACGCCTTATAAATCAATGATTCCGCGCATCTAAACCCCAAGACAGTTTTTCCCGCAGCGTTTTCAAATACGTATCGCCATGAAGTTGTACGAGTTTTGTCGTAAAATCAGCACTACGAACAGCGAGTTGGAAATCGGAATTGACGACGGCAAAACGGGAATCGAGGGTACAAAGGAAATTGTCTGCCCGCCCTTCAATCTCAAAACTAATCACAGAACGGTCGCTGACGACAACTGGACGCGCATTGAGATTGTGTGGCGCAACAGGCGTTATCACAAAATTATCAGAATTTGGAAAGACAATGGGCCCGCCGCAACTCAATGAATAACCAGAAGAACCCGTTGGCGTGGCTATAACTAAGCCATCAGCCCAATAAGAATTGAGGTATGCACCGTTCAGATAGGTGTGAATGGTAATCATCGAACTGGTGTCGCGTTTCAAAATCGTAAAGTCATTGAGGGCAAAGCGCACATCATCAAAAATAGGCAGATTGGATTCGAGGTGTAAAAGCCGCCGACCTTCGATGCTGAATTGTCCTTGAATGAGCATCTGCACAGCTTCATCAATACGGTTTTTGTTGATATTTGCCAAAAAACCCAAGCGCCCAAGGTTAATGCCCATAATTGGCACATCTGAATCGCGGACAAGGGTGATAGCATCCAAAATCGTTCCGTCGCCACCTAATGTGATGACATAATCGAAAACATGAATTTTGAAATCGAGATAAGATTGAAAAAGAGCGACATCACGCTTGAATACCACCTTGTCTTTTATCTGCACAAAATACGGCTCATATATATACGTGTTGACTCCCTCAGTATGCAGGGCATCAAAGAGAGCTTGCACATGGGGTAAATCTTCAGGATGAAGGACTTTGCTATAAATGGCGACTTGCATGGTGCAAAAGTAGTTAAAGGAAATGAGGATTTTTTGTTTTCAAAATTCCAAAATTCTTGTATTTCTATATTTTAATCAATAAACGCTTAGGTGGTTGACATGTTAATATTAGGCTAATGGTCTTTCATTCAGCTTTAAAATATATCGTTTTTTGTAACTTTGTCGTTTTAATCTGCATAAAACTAAAAATATGACCGTTTTTAAAGCCGTTTTAACCAGCTTTATTTTTTTGATTGTTCATAACGTACAAGCTTCAGGCTATTTTGAATTCTCTCCGTTGGCTCGTTCTGCTTATGAAAAGGCGATGGCTTTACGTCTTTCGGAAGCAACCGCGCAAATCGCCCAACTTCGCCAAGCAGAACCCGATAATTTGATGTCCTATTATGTGGAAAACTATGTGGATTGCCTACGTGTTTTTGTCGGTGAAGAAAAATCAGACTATGACCGTCTGTCAAGAAACGAGGAAAAAAGGCTCAATATACTGAAGGGGGGTAACAGTGACTCACCTTACTATTTGTTCACGCAAGCGCAAGTGAAATTATTGTGGGCGATGAACAAAGCGAAATTTGGCGATTACTTGTCCGCTTTCAATGCCACGAGTACGGCATTTGAGCAATTGGAAAGAAATCAGAAGAAATTTCCGACGTTTATGCCGAATAAAATGAGTTTAGGTGTGCTTCATGCTGTTGTCGGTTCTATTCCAGATAACTATAAATGGGGTTTGAAATTGTTATCAGGTATGAAAGGCACGACTGAACAAGGGCAAAATGAAATTGAGGAGGTGATTCGCTACGCAAAAAATAACGATTTTGCTTTTGAACAAGAAGCTATCGTAATGTACGCCTTTTTGATGCTGCATTTGAGTAATGAAAATGAAAGTGCTTGGTCAATCGTTAATAGCTCAAAATTGAAGCCGAAGGAGAATCTGCTCGCCACTTTTGCGCTGTCAAATGTTGCTATGCGAACAGGACGCAATGATAAAGCGATTGAAATACTACAAAATCGTCCAACGGGTGGTGCTTATTTGGCATTTCCTTATCTCGATTATATGCTGGGTTTGTCTAAAATGTATCGAGGTGATGGCGATGCGGATGTTTATCTAAGGCGTTTTACAACAGAGTTTAAAGGACGTAACTATATAAAGGAGGCATATCAACACTTGGCATGGCAGGATTTACTGAGGGGGTCGTGGAAAGACTATAAAGGCTGGATGTTGAGTGCCTTGACAATGGGACGTGCAGATGTGGGTGGTGACAAAAACGCTTTGAAAGAAGCGAAATCTGGCGTTGCACCTGAACCGACCTTGTTGCGCGCGCGGTTGTACTTCGATGGCGGTTATTATCAAAAGGCTTATAATTATTTAAGTGCTAAAAATGAGAACAGTTTTAGCGATATATCTCAGAAGTTAGAGTATTCGTATAGGATGGGTCGTATTTTTCAAATGTTGAAAAAACCAAACGATGCCATACCGTATTATGATAAGACGATTCAGAATGGGAAAGATACGAAGTTCTATTATGCCTGTAATGCGGCTTTACAATTGGGTTTGATTTATGAGTCAACAAATCAAAAGTCCAAAGCACGTGAGTTTTATAAGTATTGCCTTGCCTTGAATCCAGATGACCATGCCGATGCGCTTCATGCAAAAGCCAAATCGGGTTTGAGTCGCGTGCGATAATGACACACATATATATATGGTGTCCTTGTTTGCTTTTAGGATTTCCGAAAGCGATATATCGGAAGCGGTGACACGTATATGTATGGTGTCCTTGTTTGTTTTCATAGTTTCCGAAAATGGTATATCCAAAATAGCGACGTATATATATGGTGTCATTACCTACCTTTCCATTTTAAGTTTAAAAACGTAGATATGAAAAGAATAGCTTTCCTTTTGTTGTTGCCTTTGTTTCAAAACCTAACGGCGCAGACACTGACGGGTTTTTCCGCACGATTCAATGATGCGTTTATGGATTGGGATATATATGTTGACAGTATTGAGGGTTCGGCGGGCAATTTGACGATGACTTGGCAACATCCTGATGATTGGACGCAATGGAGCTATCGCATGGGCGACCGTTCTGGGAACATCAAAACCAAATGGCAAAAGGATTTGACACAGTGGGAGACGCGTGGGGAGAACAAAACGGTGTCTGCACAAATGATGTGGACGAACGATCCTCGGCAATGGCGCGTGACG
>JANLQI010000210.1:0-1898 GCA_031367705.1 Saprospiraceae bacterium
AAACCGACCCAATGTCCAATCGGCGTATAAAGTAGCGCGGTGGATGGGTTCGATATCTGGATATTTTTTTTCAAACCAAACAGGAACGCTATAAGGATGATGTGCTGTGATTGTGAAAATCATGCCGTAGAATGGTTGTGGCGTTGTATTCAACTTGTTGAGCATAAACTGGAACATCTGTTCGTCCCAAATGCCCCAAGTACCGTCATAATCGCCTTCTTTTTCAGGAAAATCCTCTCGTGCATAGAAGTCCTTGAAGCCTGTGAGTGGTGCAAATTTGTCAAAATCCATTGAGCCACGATGTGCGCCATGAAAGAAAGCGGTGTTGTATCCTTTGCGTTTCAGATGCGCTCCTAACCCATCGAGTTGATTGGATTGATAAGGCGAAAACATAAACGGGTCTTCCATCAAGGAAGGTAAGCCTGTTGAAATCGCTGCCACGCCTTGTGTGGAACGCAAACCATTGGCAAAGGTATTTTCGCAATACAAACTCTGTTGTGCGATGCTGTCTAAAATAGGCGTAAAACCTTGATAACCAGGTGTTTTTGAATTGAAAAAAGCAGAGTATTCTTTACCGCAACTTTCAAGGGCAATAATGACGACATTGACAGGACGGAATGAATTATTGGATTGCGGTTTTACAAAAATAGGATAAATGCGCTCGGCTTCGGCATCGGACATATAGTTTTTTTCTGATAAAAAACGCTGTCCAGACGAATGAATGACGTTCAAAGTAGTGTTAGAAACCAAAGGCATGAGCCGTAAATCACTCGCAAACTCGGCACTACTGAGGGGGGTCAACGGGCGATGCTGCAAACCACCTCTTGCGGCCACTAAAAACAAGCCAATGCCGATGAGGAAAACGGCTATTTGCGATTGCCAAAACGTCTTTAGAGGTGGCGATGCGAGTGTTGTTTTTTTGTATAAAGTATTGAAAATAAAGAAACTACCCATGCCTAAAAGCACCAAATACCAATATTCCGCAAAGAGTTTAGGGAACATATCGAGGGTGTTTTTAAACAAAGTGAAATCGCTCAAAACCATGCGCCGATTGGCAAAACGGAAGTAGCCGATGTCGCCTAATTCAAAACCAAGGGCAATGAAATTGGTGACGATAAATGTTGTTTTTTGAAAAAGAAGATACTTTTTTTGCGTTCTGATACTGAGGGGGAGTATGTAAGTAAACCATAAAACCAAATTGACATACATGGCTGCGGAAAGGTCGAATCTTAAGCCATAAAAAAAATCAAGGGCGGTTGCAGTTGGTAAAATAGAGCTATTGAAACTATAAAAAAGCAAACGACAAGCTGAGAAAAACAACAGGGTCAAAGCGACTCGAATGAGGGCTTGGCGGAGGAAAAAGGTTTCTGATTTGAGTTTTGAAAAGAGCGTTTGAATCATAATAAATACAAGAGGAGGTCATCAATAGGCTAAAAGCATTTTTATAGCCCGCGCTTTAGCAAGCCCAACTATGCGGTTTATAATGAGATAATGCTCTAATTCTGTCTTTTCTTCAACGCTCAATTTTGTCTCTTTTTGTTTATCTAAAAGGGCATCGAGCCTGTCTTGATTCGCTTTGGAAGGCTTGAAAGCTATCACTTTTTCAGGATTCATGCTAGCAATGAAGCCTGATAATTCATCGTAAATTGAGATATTAGCAACCATTTTTTAGATATTTATTTACAAAAATAGTTTATTCAACCACTTTGAGCAACTTTTGAAGATTTAAAATTTTCTATTCACTAAACAAAGCCAAAATCCCATTTTCAAGATTATAAAAATCCACTTCAGGAAAACGTGATTCAAGGCGTTGTATCGCTATTTGGCTGCGGATGCCTCTTTTACAATAGATAACGACGGGTAATGTAGCGTCTTCGGGTTGCCAACGGCTGATTTTA
>JANLQI010000251.1:0-1651 GCA_031367705.1 Saprospiraceae bacterium
ATGTCGAGCTTAGGCACATCGGGCAATTTGCCGTTCACACCCACCGACTTCAAAAGCATTTTGAGCTTACTGTTTTGCGTTGACGAAAAATCTATTTTAGAAAAAGGGTCGGTCTTGTTGCCGCCATTTTTCTTACTCAAACCCGCCAAGCGTTCAAAATAAGCACGCTCCTGCTCCTTCGATTTCCAGTTCAGATATTCGTCATACGTCATAGACGTTGGCGCACGGAAATAGAAGTCATCGCCTACTTTTTCAGTAATGATGTACCGATTAGTGGCAGGGTCATACTCAACCGATTTGTTGATAACAGGCGGGTCATTCAGATTGAAAGGATGTACCACAGAGTCGCGGAGATAGTCGCCCTTGCGGTCGCGCAGAGGAATGGTATCTGTCAAAGTCGTTTTGGCTTCGGAAATGGTCGTTGCGCCCACCAAAAATGCAAAACCAAGTAAAATCTGCCTTAAAAACCGGCGGTTGTGTAAAAGTCCTTTTTTGTTCATGTCAAAATATTAAATCGCATCAGGATGCTGGATTAATGATTGGTTAGGTTTTTCGCTACCCAATTGTACTATCCACCCCCCTCAGTATTTTTGAGTATTTTAATCGGAAGTATTTTATACAATGAAAAGATTATTCAGTCAGTCAAACGTGAACAATCTAAAACGTGTTATTTGTTAACAAAATTTTAACTGTTGTCTTGTATTTTCCATAAAGACATTCTTTTTACCCCAAAGACGTATAGTTGAATGTCTTTACATAAGCAATTTCAAAGCCACCTTTACCAAATCTTCGACATTGGCTGTCTTTTGTTCTTGCAGAATTTTGTTCAATATCTTCTGCACCGCAATCCGTTGAAAACCAAGAGAAACGAGTGCAGACAAGGCTTCGTCACGCATCGTATTTCCAGCAACGGCTAAATTTAACGCACCTTCACCTCCGTCTTTTTTCAATTTGTCTTTCAAGTCAAGGATGATGCGTTTTGCCGTTTTAGGCCCAATACCTTTCACTTTTGAAAAAGCCGCTTCGTTTTCGCTCAAAATAGCGACCCTTGCATCGTCGGCAGTCATGCCTGAAAGCAAAACTTGCGCTGTGGCAGGCCCTACACCCGACACCGAAATCAACATCTGAAATAAAGACCGTTCTGATTCGTCACTAAAACCAAACAAGACATGAGCATCTTCGCGCACTTGCAAATGCGTCAGCAACTTTACTTGTTCCAACGATTCAATTTTAGCATACGTATTCAAACTGATATTGATGCGATAACCGACCCCTCCTGTTGTTTCTATGACAACAAAAGCTGGATTTTTGAAGACTATTAACCCTTTTACAAAATCTATCATTTTTTTATGGATTATTGAGGAGTCATTATGGAACACCTTTCCGCAAGTTTAAAACAACCCTTCCGTTTAAAATTATGCTTCTAACCCTATCTAACATCTTGTAACCTCTCGTTTCAACGAGAGGAACGTACTACAAGCTCCTCTCACATTTAACATCTTTACAAAACATCACATAAAATTAGATGCTGATGTGATGTTTTGTAAAGATGTTAAATGTGAGAGGAGCTTGTAGTACGTTCCTCTCGTTGAAACGAGAGGTTACAAGATGTTAGATAGGGTTAGAAGCATAATTTTAAACGGAAGGGTTG
>JANLQI010000252.1:0-38678 GCA_031367705.1 Saprospiraceae bacterium
GGTAAAATTGATAAAATCTTGGCATTTGCTCAATCGAGCAAAGGTGTAGTCATTCAGGACTCGTTCATGCACTTGAGCTGCACCGACAAAACTTTTTTCATCAGATGTGCCTGTTTGCCCATTGATGAGTTTTGCCATATAGTTGTCTTGGCGTACTATCAGGTCTTCATACGTTTTATGGCTCATTTGTCCTTTGCGCTCCACCAATGATACATCGTCCATTTCGTCAAAAATGCCATAACCACTTGAACCCATGTTTTTTGCCATCTTGTCGAGTTCGTCCAATTCAGCTTCATTTCGGGAACTCGTTTTTACAATCGTCAACGGCATACCAAATTTTTCATTGAATTGTGACCAGTCCGATGTTGAGTAGTTTTTTATAATCACTGCTTTACTTGCCACTTTCAAAAGCCCTAAATCATAAGGCTCACCAACCGCTATCAATTTGACACCAAACTCTTTTTTGAGGTCGTCAAATGATTTGCCGTATTGGTCATTGGTATTCATCACCACTTCATCATATTCAGGTCTTACATGCTCACGCGGTATCAACTCCACAGATTTGAACTCGCCATCTTGCATCACAGGATTGAACTCAATGAGTGAGTGACCCCAAAATTCAGCATCCAACCAATGCCGCAAAAACACCTTGAACCACGGGCGCATAAATAGATCCTTTGCATCCTCGTTCTCTTTGCCACGCCTTTCGATGGTGAACGGCGCACGTTGTACCATGATGTGTGCCTTTCGTATTTCTGACAATAAGGTTTCATCGTTGAGGCTTGATTTATACAAATCCAGCAACGGTTCGCGGTTGGGTTGTTCGATGTTTTCAGCTATTTGTACGGCGGTGTGCCATGCGTCGAGTCGCAGCTTGGCATATTGGCGGTTGCGGCGATTCAGGCGGGAATAGAAAGGGCGTGACTTATCGTCGCTTTTGTGCGACGCATGGAATGCTCTTTCTTGACCTGAAAAGGACAATGTCGCAGACATATATACACTTTGAAAAAAATTCCTTATTCTATTGAACATTTTTTATTTAAATATTTGGATATTTTTAAATTATATCACACTTTTGTTCCGCGAAGTATTTTTAACATAAAGAGCGTGTTTCCATAAAGAACAAAAGAAACGCCCAGACGAGAGTTTAAGAAACTCATTCCTTTCAAGTAGCACGCAAGTGTTTATGTTGATGTACTTCGCAGCGTCTGGGTATTATTTAACTTTTTAAATGTTGATTAAAATGCGAAGTACATCAACCGAACCAACCACGGTTCACAATCATCCATTATCCATTTCCGAATTTCTCAAACCACTGACTGACTACTACGATTTGGACAGTTTAAGTTATGTATCAAAGCAATTGATTGATACCTGCATCATGGCACTTTCCAGCGAAGAGTTCGAGCGACCAGATTCGCAAGACCTAAGTGCTGTGGCTGGCACCTTGACCTTGGCGAAGCTGTTGATACCCGACGAGTTTGCTTTTAGGCTTATGTTCAAAAAAGAATAGCCCCCTCAGTAAATCCCCCCGATTTTCTCACTTTTGAGAAAACTACACATATTTAATAAATAATTACAAAGTTAAAATCTTTTTTGGACACTTAAAACAAATTGTATAAATTTGCAACTATAGAAGATTTTAGTCGAAACAAATAATTTGATTGTAAGCGACAAAAAAACTAATAACATATATTTTATCACAAAGAATGAAAATAGAGCATAACTTGTCATAACTATCGCACTAAGGACATTCTATAAACTTACAGCTCATGTATTATAAAGAAATAACTCACTTAGGTACTGATATACAAATTTGCTTAGTTCTAAATTCACGTAATGGTTTTCAAACTAAGCTGCGTATTCCTAATCCATCAGATATGCCTTCAAATTTTGAAAGGCAATTTGAA
Organism: Saprospiraceae bacterium; assembly: GCA_031367705.1. Lineage (GTDB taxonomy): Bacteria > Bacteroidota > Bacteroidia > Chitinophagales > Saprospiraceae > JAAFJT01. The sequence continues at coordinate 1,911 of JANLQI010000252.1, forward strand.
GGCTATAATAATCTAATGGGTCTTAAAACTTTGGTTTGGTTCTTAAACCATAAATTTCAAGATGCGACTTTCACAAAAATGGTTTATGCTGCTCTGAAAGATTTGTTAGTTAATAACTATCCTTCACACAGCACCAAGGAAATATCACACTTTCAAATACCTCAAATTGTTTTTTACGATTGGAAAACCATTTGTGAAAAAGTAAATTTGAAGAATCCAAGTAAGTATGTTTTGCCCAAAAATAGCCACGATAATGATTATATCTGTTGTGGGCAATACGTTAATTACGATGGCTTACTGTTTATTGCTGAACAAATGAGCACTTACCAAAGTGAGAAAATCTTTCAGCTTATCAAGGAACAAGAGGTCTCAAAAAAAGAAACCTCAATTATTAAAACTAAAATTAATCGCCACAATAATATTTTAGCATTAATGGATATTGCCGAGGACTCTGAACACGATTTCATTCATCAGTACACCGTTTCTGCTGTATAAAATGACTGCCGTTTCCCTTTGGAAGCGGCTTTTTTTTACACGTTATTATATGTCATGCACCCGTTTGTCATTACTCCCCCATCTAAATTTAGTCCTTGCCGAAGTCACCCCGTCCGTATCTGTCCGCTCCGCAACGGGCAGATTGGTATTTTTTTTCCCATCTTCGATGTCCGTGAGGATGCCCATCACATCATCATAGTTTTTAATCACCCGAGCCGACACCATTTTTTCAGGCAGTCGTCCAGCAATGTCATACAGCATGATAGCACGAATCCAACGGATGACCTGTGCAGGACGCTCATCGCCTGTTGTCTCAAAAATCCCTTCAGTATCGAATCGGGCATACAAGGCATCTTTGACGATGGCAATGGCTGATGCCTCTGCATCATCTAATATGGTGTCGTCTTCATCAATGACTTGGTTCAGGCGTTCCGATTTGATTTGAACCAAAAGGTCAGTTTCTAAAATCCAATTCATGTCGTTTATTGATTATTGGTGATGGGTTGCGTTTTAGACTTCAACCAAAAGCCATTGTAAGAGATGGTGAATCCTAAACCCATAGACCCTTTGAGCATGAAAAAACACAAAACGCCATTCCAAAATAAAGGTACTTGCAAGCTTATGATTGACCAGTCAGGGAGTCTGAACAAAACAACTGCAAGGACAAAGAAGAAAAGGAAAATGGCTTTGCATAAGTGCCAACCATCCGTCAGAAAAACAAACCAACGGCTTGAACCCCAAAACTTTTCTTCTTTGTAAGATAGGTCTATACTGGTCGTATCAGACCATTTATTGACCCATGAAATTTGGGGATTCCAAAACTGTAAATTCCATTTAGAAAAAATAGAGATGCTAAAATGATGAACTAAAGTGTCCATGGCACCATTGGCGATGCCAGCAAAAAAGAGCATTAAACAAGAAAGAATGAAAAGTAACATACTGAATGAATTTATAAGTTAGAGAATAGGTTTAATCGTTGTCATATTAATAGGTATGGCTCTTATCGGCATATCCAAAACTGTGAAGATTGATTTAGCCAATGCCCATGCGTACCACTCACATTCGTCAGGGTCATTATTGCCTTCGATGAAACCCATTTCAGCAATGAGAGAAAGCATTTTGGTTTTGGCACAAAACCCTAATTGTCCATGATTGGATTCGGTATCAGGTCTCACCCAACTGGTTTCATGTGCGCCCTCTTGTTCCATCACATCAATCATAGTTGAAGCAATGGTTTTTGCGCCTGCGCTGTAAGCGGCGAAGTACAAACCACAACGGCGTTTCATGTTTTGGTCATTGTAGATTTTGCCACACGCATCTTTATGAATTTCAATAGCCATGTCCATAAAAGCATTGCCCTGAACATTTAGGTATTTGATGGTGTCATACAAAGTGAAATCAGGCAGTAACCACACCACCAAACCATTTGCCCGTAAGTATCCAGCCGTATGCGTGGCGATGATTTGACACAAAGGGTTTTCCTTTTCACCCCGCTCATTGGCTGCACCTTGCGCTTTGGGGTCATGCCCAATGCTCAAAATGACCCGTTTGATTTTTTTCAGTCTGTCGTGAACCATGATTTTTAATGGTGAATGGTGAATGATGAATGGTGAATTAGAGTGTAAAAAGTGAAAAGCCTACACCATATATATATATGTACTACAAAATACGCCTGTCATCGCTTGTTTGGTAATTGCCAGTACGCGGTCTGAAATTGGAGCGACCTTGCTTGTTTTGGGCTTTTTCCCTTGCCCCTACAAAGGCATCAGGCGTATCGTCATTTTTAGCTTCAGGGAAACCTGTGAACTGTTCCCAACCGACTTCAAAGTCTTTTTTGCCGCGCTTCTCTTCTGCCCAACTCACCAAGCCCCGTTCAAAAACACCAACCTCGGCTTCTATACGCGCCACTTTATTGGCTTTCTTGCTGTCATCAGGGCGAATCGGCAATACGTATTTTCTAATCTTTTCTTCTGCTTCAAAGTCCTGAATCAGTAGTTTCCAAGCCGAATGTTTTTGCAAAGCGTTGGATTCAATCCAATAATCGGACAACGCACCAAACCGCTCGTACAAATCGAAAAAATGAGATACAAACAGCTTGGAGGTGGTTTGCTGACAAAACACGTCCAACACATGATATTTGTATGGATAGTTGTATTTGGGATTCAAAACACCCAAAGTGACAATGGCTTTATAGTCTGACTTTTCGCCCAATGATGAATCGCCATACGACACAATGCTGTCAAAATGTTTGATGGGTGGTGTCTTAAACCAATATTGCCATTCAGGTTTAAAAAGTTTACCCCTTGTGATATGCTCGTGCATGTATTCTGCCCCAAAATTGGTTTCACCAATGGCATCACACATTTCTTTAAGTTGTGCAAGGGTATAGCGTTCTTTCCAAGCGGGTCTTCCTTTATGGAAATCCGACTTGGCATGAGTCCGCGGATTTTCGATGGCATAGACTTTTATGTGGGTTATGCCTTCACGAATAGGTTTCCCTGCTTCGTAGTCACCTACATATTTTGCCAAAATTGACCGTTTAGCTATCCGATTGCCCAACCATATCGCTCTAAAACCTTTCAAACTCATGGCTGGATAGACTGACTTCAAAGCCCAATCCAGTGCTTTATCCACCAACGCTTCGTTGTGAATAATTTGGTCATCATCCATATCATCGAAGAAACAGATGTTCGGACGTTTGGCAGCGCGACGAATACCCCTTGCCGATTGACCACGACCCATCGCCCAAAAACCGACCCCCTCAGTAGTCATAAAGTTTCCTTCTGTCCAAGAGCCGTTTTTGGCTTGGTCACCATAATCATTGATGAATCTAACATTGCTCACAAATTGCGCTTGCAAGTCGCCGAGCAATACTTTTGCTTTATCAAAAGTATTGCTGATAAGTAGTAAACCGTCCACCTCACCTCGTGCATAGAGGTACATGGCAGTAAACACATCGGCAAAAATCGACTTGGCATGTTCACGGGGCCACTCCAAAACTATCTTGATGCTTTTGTCAGCTTCAATGGCGGCAATGGCTTTTTTGTGAAACCAACCAAACTCGCTGTCAATGAAGTCAGCAAAGTAGTATTTGCAAAAAGCGACAAAATCTGTTTGCAGTCGTTTTTTGCGTTCTTCCTTTTGCTCAGGTGTTTCGTAAGCACCCAAAGCTGTTGTGTCCTCAATGCGCTTACACAAGTCCAACCATTCTTGGTAAGCCCTTCTGTCTTGAGCCGTGCCTTGAGGCGGTACTTTGTAACTAATCATTGAGCAATCAATTTTTGCAATTCAAGAATGTATTTATGTGCTGATGGCTTTACCGACTTTGCTAAGTCCATGTCTTCAACCATCAGGAATTCAACAAACTTTTTGATGAGTCCACTGGCTTGAGCAAACTTCATTTCAGGTTTTTTGACCAAACTGGACAGATGAGATATTGAAATCATCACCTCTTTGGCGATTGTAAAAGTTGTACCATTGGCTTTAGCTTCGTCTTTTTGGGAGCGAAGCACCTCTAATTGATAAGCCAACAGGTCGTAAGCATTTTCAGTAACACTACGGATATTGAGTTTAAGCCCCTCCCAATCGCCCTTCTCTTTCCATTCACCCACAGTTCTCTCGGTCGTACCGAGAAACCGTGCGATGTCTTTTTGAGTCCAACCATCCAAAAAGAGTTCGCGGGCATCGTTGACCACGTTTTCAGCTATTTTTCTTCTGCCCATACTTCGTTATTCGTGTATTAGTTATTCGTGTATTCGTTACGCGATTAACCGAATTGTTTTGATTTTATCAAAACAATTTATTTATAAAGGCAAATATAGGGTGAAAAAAATTAGGGTTTTCAAACTATAATTCAGAATAATAAAAATGTATATCAAATTGATAATCAGATAGTTTAATCTGAATAATGGGCTTGACACGGTAAAAAAAAGCGTTTTATCTTTGTGTTATCAAAACGCCAAAGGCGTGAAATAACAAAAAGGAATGGCTGACGAAAAAAAATATAGAACCGCGATTTTGAGTAGTGGAAAAGTGAATCGCTACGGTTATCGCCTTTTGGTTGAGGGTGTAAAATTGGCAAGCTTCATAGCGAATCCATTGATGTTATACGTTCATCGGCGTTCGTCGAGGGCTGACAATGTAGAAGATACAGTGTTACCTATTGGGAAATGGGATAATATTAGGGTTGAAGACGGTAAGCTGTTGGCAGACCCTAACTTTGATATGGAGGATGAATTTGCGGCAAAAATCGCCCGTAAATGGGAAATGGGCTATCTGAACGCTACGAGCGTCAATCATACATTTGATGCCATCAGCGAAGACGAAACACTGAAAGTAGAGGGTCAAACAAGGGTGACGGTGACGAGTTGGGAGATTTTAGAAGCGTCCATTGTGGATGTGCCAGGAGACCCCGAAGCCGTGAAATTGAATTTTAAAGAGGGCAATGACCCCCTCAGTAAAATACCACTTTTAGCCCCCCAACCCCCGGAGGGGGCTTTGCAAAATGAATATGAAAAATTAAAAACTAAAAATATGGACTTGAAAAAAATTGCCCTCCTGTTGGGATTATCTGAAACAGCAACCGAAGCGGATGTTGAAAACAGATTTGAAGCGATGAAAGCATCGCAAGTTGAAAATATTTTGGCGTTGGGTCGTCAAAAAGGCGTGGTGAATGATGGCAATATTGCTGGATGGCGTTCGCAAGTGACGCAAAATCCTGAATTCGCTCGCTTGAGTTGGGAGGGTTTGGCAGATGTGACAGCCGTAGTGACACCAACTAATGGTCAAACTTTGGCGGCGGTTTTGAAAGCTGAAGGTACAAGAACGCCTAAAGTTGGAACACTATCGGAAGAGCGTAAAAACTGGACGCTTAAAGATTGGCGAATGAAAGATTATGAAGGCTTGTTGGCGATGGAAGAAACTGACCCTACTGCTTTTGATACACTTGTAAAATCAGGCGTTGGAACGGGCAAAGCAATTTTGCATTAAGCAATCAATTATTTTCTAAAATTTAAAATATCTAAGCTATGACTTATGACGTTGCCAGAATCTTTTTGGCGAATGATATAGCCGAAAGCATTTTTCCTGATAATTCCTTCATCTACAAGTCTATTGATGATGCGGCATTTATTAAGGGTAAAAAAGTGGACTTGGGGCAAGCGGGAACGATACCTACTGTGGTAAAAAACCGCACCACTTATCCATTGCCTGTTGCAAAACGTGTTGATACCATCATCACTTACGACATTGATGAATACTCAACAGATGCGGCGCAAATTTCATGGACAGAGGCATTGGTCGCACCTTATGGCAAAAGCCAAAGTATTATCCGTGACCATAATGGTGTATTGGAAACCGCATCAGCTGAAGGTGTATTATTCAAGTGGGCTCCGACATCAGCAGGTAATATTGTGCGGACAACGGGTTCGCTCCGTCCAGCATCGGCACCAGCTGCAACTGGCACACGCAAAGCCATGACACGTCAAGACATCATCAACATGAAATTGAAGATGGATAAAGACAATATACCTCAAAAAGGTCGTGTATTGATGGTTGGTGCAGATATGTTTGCTGACTTGTTAGCAGATACCAATTTGTTGAATATGTACCTCATGGGTCAAGCCTTACAAGCAACAGCCGAATTGAATAAACTATTCAATTTTGAAATTTATGAACGTTCACAGGCTTGCCGTTATACAACGGGGCTTGCTCCCCGTGATTATGGCGTGGCTGGAGCTGCAACAGACCATTCAGGCGCATTGGCTTGGCATCCAAACTTTGTTCGTAAAGCCTTCAATGGTGTCAAGGTGTTTTTGAACCCTGACCAAGCGGCTTATCAAGGCGATATTTTATCTGCATTGACTTTGGTAGGGGCATCAAAACGCTACACAAATGGTTTGGGCGTGTATGCCATTGTAGAGGAAGCTTAATTGGTCATTTGTTATTGGTTATTGGTGTATTAGTTTATCCCAATAACCAATAACAAATCACAAATAACGAACATGGAAGAAAAGACAGGATTCCAAAAGGCAGTCACAGAATGGATTTTCAATCAAAGTGTGGGTATCGTTATTTCATTGTTGGCTTTGGGTATATCAGAATATCGCAATTCGATACTCAATAAAGAAGTATTTGAACTCAATCAACAGATGAAAGAAATACTGCTTTACCAACGCGATGCGATGCAAAAGACGCTGACCGAAAATACGAGGGCTTTAGAAACATTTAAGATTTACAGTGACGGTAAAAACGCACACCTAAAACGCGAATAAAAATGGAAGGCATACCTAATTCAGTTATAGACTTTTTCAATCGCTATCCTGATGCGGATGAAGTTTTTGAAGTCGCAGAACAATTGTTCCATGCTAATGCCAAAGATGCGGCAGAAGCGCGAGCTAATTTTTATGGTAAGGAAATCAAAACCTATAAGCAATCAGATGTTTTTGCTGAACCTGAAATATCAGAAGAATTATTGGCACTTAAAGCGGCTTTAGAAGCGGCGGCTGATGCTGAAATTAAGGCAAAGAAAATTGCTGAAACTACTGAGGGGTCATCTGATGAACCAAAAATTAAAAAGTCAAAAGGTAAAAAATGAGCAATCTAACATTCGTCGTCAAAAAAGGGGGTTTGGCGCGTACTGCTTCAAGCAGTGACCATATTTCCGCTTTGGTGTTTGGAGTCAATCCACCGACAAGCTGGGGCGCAAATCGGGCAAAAAAATATTTTGATTTGGAAACGGCTGAAACGGATGGCTTCACAAAAGTATCTGCCCCTTTTGGCGAATATTGGTATCATATCAGCGAGTTTTTTCGCATGAATCCAAATGGCGCATTGTGGGTGTTGATGAATCCAACGTTGGTTTCGACTACGCTCATTCAGACTTGTCAAGGTGAAGTGCGGCAAATAGGGGCTTATATCACAGATGTGGCGCAAATCGGCAGCGTATGGCAAGCCTTGCACAATACCCTTGATGCGGCTTTTTGTCCTGCACAAATTGTGGTGGGTTGGTATGGCTCAACGGCGGTTGACCCAACAAGCTCCACCTTTAATATGCAGTTGAAAGCATCGCCAAATGTGAGTCTTTTAGCGGCGGGTGATGGTGCTGGCAATGGAGCAACGATAGCCGATGCATTGGGAAAAGTTTATTTGCCAGCCGTTGGGTCTGTCATTGGCGCAATCAGCCGTGCAAAAGTGAGTGAGAATGTGGGTTGGGTTGAAGCCTTCAACTTTTCTGATGGCTCGGAATTGGAGACCATTCAGTTGAGCGATGGCACATTGTCACCGACAGAAAGCCAAATCGCCGCTTATGATACTGCCAAAATCATCGCTTTCAAAAAGTTGATGAACTATGGTGGCACTTACGCCAATGACAGTTATACAGGCATCACAGAAACCGACGATTTTGCGACGATTGAAAACAATCGCACGATGCAAAAGGCAAAACGCTTGATTCGGGCGGCTTTGATACCGCATTTCAATAGACCCATTAAAGTGGATGCGACAACGGGTAAACTGGACCCGGGTATTGTCGCTTATTTGGAAAGCCAAGTGGAAATACCCTTAACGGCGATGCAAAACGGCGGTGATATATCAGGCAGTTTTGTCAGTATTGACCCTAATCAAAACGTGTTGTCCACGTCCATTGTGACGATTGATGTCGGTATTACGCCTGTGGGAGTAGCCCGTCAATTCATCGTGAACATAGGTTATCGGGTCAAATTGGACACAAATTTTTAGCAGCCTCTGCGCCGTCGTCAGGCGTTGGAGGCGGTCAAGTGATACTGACGTTTGAAGATGGTGGTATTTACTTTGATGGTGACGATAATACGGATTGGTTAACTTTTAATTCTTAAATAGGTGATGAAAAAATTATTTCAGATTTTACTTTTGGTTTTTGTACCCCTCAGTATTTGGGGGCAGCCGTTTTCGACTTTACCGCAAAAGACACCAAAAAAAGGACAGAGTTATAAAGTCGCCATTGGCGACTTCAATAATAAAGGAGCAAAAATGGATTATGACGAAATGGTGGATTCCGTTTCTATTCAATTATATCCAAATGTGGTTTCAGGACTGGTGGATGTCAATAACGCAATTGATTTTCGTCGGCAATTTGTGCGGGAGGCAAGTGGACGTTTGAGTTATGTTGATTACTTAGGCAAAAGGATTACCATTGACAACGGACTAACCATAAACGATATAAATACAAAAATAGGCAATGTCGTTTATGCCGTTTCCGATGATTCAGAGATTGCTACTGCGACACAAGACACGACGATTAATCATACGAGTACCGTCGGTGGTGTTGGACAGTTTGCATCGTCGTCAACCTTTTCTGGTTGGTCGAGTGAAGTGGGTACACCAACTGATTTCAAAATATTCAAATTTACGGTCAATGCCTTTGATAATGCGCTGATACCTTCAAAATTGAGGGTGCGATTATATGCGACTGGCAATGTGATTTACGACGATTCTATAACAGTTTCGTTGACACTCAATGTACCGAAACTCATTACCATTACATTAGCGAAAGCTGTCAAGGGTAATACATCACCACTGTTTATTGATGTATCATCGAATGGGCGTTTGTCCTTACAGGGAAACGGTTCGCCTAATTTTACAGCAACACAACTCGGAAAATATGCGACCAACGCCTCTATAATCAATCCAATTTGGTATGCTATTACGGGTTCAGTTGGTGCATCGACGATTAAAGTCGAGTTCAGTAAAGTTGTTTCGACAGGTATTAATTTTCTGCAATTAGCAGAAACGGATATGGCAAATAAATTAGGATTTTTAAAAAATTCACCCGACTCTTTGAAAGTCGGTACTTCTTTCAGTTGGTTGTATGAAAGCAGCACATTTTCGGGGTGGGGATGGTCTTCAAAGGTTATACCAACAAAATTTAACGGCTTGCAACTCAATGTGAGAGGATTTGATAACGCCGATTTGCCAACACAAATGACAGTACGGATTAGAAAAAATACCTCCACTGGATTGGTCGTGGCTCAAAAGACTGTTCCCTTTACACCCATCAACGAGAAAATAACCATCCTATTTGGACAAAGTTATACCATGACGGATACCGCATGGATTGAATATATTTGTGATGGAAAAATCGGTTTATATGGCGAATCTACGGGTAATATGGGCAGGATACACAAATACACGACAAGTCAAAACTTGGCAGATTCAGTACAAACTGCCGTAATAAGCTACCCTGCTTATCGGGGCTATTCGGTTTTCATCAACGATAACGCTGGTTGGCGTTTGGGTGATTTGTCACAATATAGCGTCACATCTTATGATACCGTCAAAATTTATTTACCGAAAATACGGGCAACGGTCGGTAAGACGACACAGATATTTTTCAGAGGCATCATTGCGGCGGTTGACCTTTCGGGCTACAACATAAAAATAACTGGGAATGTGGGCGGCAGCCAATACCCTCGTTACTATGAATTTACGCCTACGACAACAGGCAATAAAACGTTTACAATTACCCTTAGCAATAATTTGGGTAATGTTGTTGCGACGGCAACAACAACTATAACGGTAAAAGCAGCCGTCCAAAATCCTTCATCGGCAAAGAAAATAATGCCAATCGGAGACAGCTTAACCGATGGTGGTACATGGACCGGTGAAGCCATAAGGCTGTTAAGTGGCACAGGCGGTTCACCAGTCGGCAAGGGTTATACCAACGTACAATTTATTGGCACTAAAGGCTCAGGTACAAACAAATACGAAGGTTACGGCGGTAAGACTTGGGAATGGTATTCCACGGCAACAACCCTATCCGACTTGGATTTTTATGTCACCCACAATAAGACATCGGCTGATTTGACTTCGATATGGGTAGATGGTAATAGTCGCCAATGGCGATTAGAGGCTGTTGTTGACGCTAGTACATTACGGTTTTCAAGGGTATCACATGCTTTCAATCCACCTGCTTCGGGTACATTGACGCATGTATCAGGTGCAACCAATACGAGTAATATTAGTTACAGCTCGGTTTCGTCAGGGGGCGTAGTTAATCCGTTTTGGAATACAGGAACAAGTCAATTAGATTTCGCTAATTATATCTCCACTAATGGATTTGGCACAATAGACGGTGCTGTTATTCTTTTGGGTTGGAATCAGTCTTTTAGTCCAACAACAACGGTTACAGCAGCAAAAGTATTGATAGATAAATTGCATACGCAATACCCGTCCTGCAAGATAAAAGTTGTTGGGTTGCAATTGCCCTCTCTTAATGGTGGATTAGGTAATAATTACCTTGATGACGTGAATTGGTCAAACGCATACGAGGTCTCCAAGCGCGTTTGGGCGTTGAATCGTGCCTACGAGAACATGTGCAACGAAAGCGGCTATTCGGGTTTTTGTGAGTATATAGACATAGCCGCTGTTTTCGACAGCGAAAATAATGGTTTAGAAACGGTGAAAGCCGTGAACTTACGTAACTCAAAGACAGAGTACATAGGCACAAATGGGGTGCATCCTGCCACTTCTGGTTATTATCAGATTGCGGATGCGGTGTTTAATTATTTGATTTCAGAATTTTGTCAATAAAAAATCAATCATGCCATTATCAATAGCAGATTTCAGACCCCGTGTCAACGGCAAAGTGTTTTCATTTTGCGATATTCAGTTTACCATTGCAGGTCAAAACGTGAGCGGTATCACGGCGATTAGCTACGAAACGGAGCGCGAAAAAGAAAATATCTATGCGGCTGGCAGTGAGCCAGTGGGTGTGGCGTATGGTCAGCGCAAATACACCGCCAGCATTTCGTTTCTGAAACCTGAATTGGATGCCGTTAAACGGGCGGCGCCGTTGGGGCGCATCGAAGACATTCCGCCTTTCGATTTGCCTGTGATTTACATCAATGAAGACGGGTCATTTGTGCGCGATACGCTTCGCAACTTCGAGTTTACGAAACAGAGCAATGATTTTAAAACGGGTGACAAAGGCATTGAAGTCAAATGCGAGGCTTTGATTTCTGGGGTCGTCACAACATTCAGTTAGCCCCCTGCCCCCAGAGGGGGTTTTGTCCGTTAATAATTTAGTAATTATAATAATAAAACAATATATAAAATGACAAAAATAACGGAAGCGGAGATTGATACATTGAAAGCCAAAAACGGCTTAAAAGCTGTCCATATTGTGACATTTAATAAAACTGATGATTCAGGCTTTTCAGATGATGACGATTATCCTGAATTGGATTTCGTGTTCAAAAAAGTGGGCTTTGATGTCTTAGCAGCATCAGCTGCTTTGGGGCAAGATAACCCTATCAAAGCCATCAAAATGCAAATGGAAAGCTGTCTGCTTTGGGGCGATAAAGAAGCCTTATTCAATCCCAAAGACGCAACAGTTTTCACGTCAGTGATGCAAGAATTCGTCAAAATCACTCAAGCGCGTACAGCCGTACTAAAAAAAAATTAGCTGAATCTGAACTGTCCGATATTGAAGGAGACAACGAAATAGGCAAAGGCAATGCGCTTATTCGTGTCTATCGGAATAGAGACCCCTCAGTATTAGACGATGCAGAATGGGCGCGAGAAGTGAACGACATTCAGTATTGCCTACGCTTAGAAAAACGCCTGATAGGAGCTGCGATTGCAGAATTTTTGTCTTTTGCGAAATAAAAATATTTTATTTTTTCTTGTTATCATTTGTCAATTTTGAAAAGTTCACCATCTCTACTGAGGGGTGGACTTTTTTTAATAGTTATAAGTTATGAATTATGAGTTATAACAATTCATAATTCATAACTCATAATTCATAACTAAAATTATGGCTTACGGATTTAATTTTGATATAGGCGGTGGCGCGGTCAAACAGTTCAGTCAAATGATTGGCAGTTTGGGGCAGTTGCAAACGGGTGCGAAGGCGGCGCAATCGGCTTTCAATGGCTTGAAATTGCCTAAACAAAACAGTGATTTGAGTAAGCCGTTTGTGCCTATCAAGTCAGCTATTGACAGCGCATCGGGGGCATTGATTTCGGGTGGTTTTACGGTGGTGAGTGAAAATATACAGGAGTCAGAACAGAAGATTAAAGATATAATAACGAGGGTATTAGTGGATGCTACAAACCAAGTAAATTATCAATAAATGGCTGATTATAGATTCATACTCAATAAATTGGGCATTGTGCAAGCCGTTTACAAATTTGACGATAAAGCGGCTGAAACGACACCTACGACATTCCCAACCATACAAGGTCAGGCATCGCAATACATGACAACGGGTCGTCGTGATGAGTTGATGACGACCTATTTAGGAACGCCTGTTTTTGCGGATATTATCTTGGCAAACCAAGCAGAAGACCGCAAAATACAACTCATTGCCTCGGTTGTGGAGGTCAGTCAATCGAAAATCATAGAGCGTACAACGGTGCGTGGGCGCAATGGCACGGTGAAGGAATACTGGTCAATGGATGATTACAGCGTCAGGATTCGCGGTGCATTGATTGACCCTCGACCAGATTATTATCCGAAAGACGTGGTGGATACGCTCCAATTGTTGTTGGCAGAGCCTGAATCTTTGAAGGTGGTGAGTCGGTTTTTACAGTTGTTCGGTATCTACGAAATAACGGTCTCAAACTATACCTTTTTGCCGATTGAAGGTAAAACAAATGTGCAGTTTTTTGACATTCAGGCATACAGTGATGAACCTGAAGAGTTGGTTTTAAAAAATGAAAAATAGTTATGAATTATGAGTTATGAATTATGAGTTGGCTGCTCATTCATAACTCATAACTCATAACTCATAACTAAAAAGGATGTTGCGTTTAACGAATGACATATCAATAGGGCAATTTCAATTTTTGGGAGTCAACGAAGTGACCACCGAAAGCGGCTGGGAATTGATGACGGATACGTGTAAAATTATCGTACCCAAAAAATTGCGCTGGCAGGGCAAGCCTTTGGTTGCTGATACGTCTCCTTTGTTGAAAAAAGGCGATGAAGTGAGTGTGAAGCTGGGTTACAATGACCGCAATGAAACGGTGTTCAAAGGTTTTTTGACGAACATTCATGCGGACTTGCCAATAGAACTGGAGTGCCAAGATGCGATGTGGAAATTGAAAACAGGCACGTTTAATTGTAGTTATAGACATGTCACTTTATCTCAATTGCTGAATGATATGTTTGAAAGAGAAGACTTGGAAGATATAGAGATTGTCATTTTAGCCGAGCATGATTTGGGTCAATTTAGGGTAGGAAAAGAGACAACACCCGCCAAAGTTTTAGACCAAATTAGGAAAGACTATTTCGTCAAATTCTTTTTCAGAGACGGTGTATTGTTCGCAGGTTGGGCTTTTGATGCAAAAAATCAAAAAGAGCATATCATCCGATTCAATCGGAATGTCGTGGAGCATGATTTACAATATGTCAGAAAGGATGATGTCAAATTGAAAATCAAATGCGTCATTCTGAATTCAAAGAATAAGAAGGAAGAGTTTGAGATTGGTGACGAAGACGGTGAAGTGCGGACGATACACCATTATAATGTATCCAAATCGGAGATGAAAAAACTCTGTGAAGCTGAAATGGAGCGTTTGCGCTACGATGGGTATAGAGGCACAATCACCATATTTGGTGAACCACACATCCAACACGGCGATATTGTAACACTCATTGACGATGATAACCTTGAACGTGAAGGCGGTTATTTGGTCAAAAAGGTGACAAAAACATTTAATGAACGCGGTTATAGGCAAATACTGGAAATAGAATCAAAAGTAAGAGACAAAAAACGATGATTGCAGACCTTTTGAATAAAATAGTTGCCCCCAATACTGACGGGGTGTTTTCCTTAGTTGGAGAAGTCTTGGCGGTCAATGAATCGGATAGAACTTGCGATGTGCAGCCTTTGAATGGCACATCCATTTTATACGATGTAAAGTTGCAAGCCGATGAAAGTAGTGACAACGGTTTAGTTGTTTTTCCCACAAAAGGCTCAAACGTCATAGTGACGTTTTTGAACGCTCAAACGGGCTTCGTTTCAGTGTTTTCGACGTTTGACAAAGCCGAAATTGTGACAATGGAACAACACCTGTTTTTCGATAAAAACGGTTTGAAACTAAGCAAACAGAATGCCGATTTAAGGGAGCAGTTAGATAAAATGTTTCAGTTGCAAAGTGATATTTTGCAACTATTGACAACGTTTCAGTTGATAACAAATGTTGGTTTGACGGTTCAAGTTATGCCTAATATTATTGTAGAATTAGAGAAATTGAAAGCTAAAAACGAACAAATTAAATCTGTCATCGGTCAAATAATTCAATAATGGCAACTCTAAAAGCACGAATCAAGCAAAGCATCTTGAATACTTTTAATACTGCAACGTCCACAAATAATCGTGATACGGCTGCTGAATCAAGAGATAAAATAGCTGAAGCCATAGCTGAAGCGGTGGTAACAGAAATCAAAGCGGCGACCATAACTATAACAGGCACGGCGGGACCATATCCTATAATCATCACAAGCATCAACATAACATGACAGATATATCATTGACAGATACTTACGAATTTGACATTGACAACGGTGATTTTAAATCAGGTGATGCCGTTGGACAACATATCCGTTTGCTTTTTGACACGACAAAAGGTGACTGGACACAAAACCCATTGACGGGCATCGGTGCAATCAAATGGTTGAATGGACGATTAGATGCCCGTTTTGAACGTGAAATTCAACTGCAAATAGAAGCCGATGGACAGACAGGATTGACCGTCGAAGTGCATGGAAAAGAAATTTTTATATCCAAAAAATAAGGTAAAAAAATGGCTCGTACACAGACAGAAATATACAATTCACTCCTGGCGCAAAAAGCCGATGAAACCACATTGAATGTATTCGATTCCTCATCGGCTACGGCTTTGTGGCGTTTGATTTTGTGGGTATGCGCGGCGGGTATAACAGCACTCGAATTGCTATTTGATGCCTTTAAAATAGAGGTCAATACGAAAGCAGCGGCGGCACAAGTCGGCAATGCGCCTTGGTATCGTAACCGCATATTTGACTTTCAGTACGGGGATAATCTTGTTTTTCAAAGCGGCATCTATCGTTATGCCACAATAGACGAGACAAAAAAAATCGTCAAAAGATGCGCTGTTGATGAAGCCGTGGACTTGACAATAGGAGGTGTTTTAAGAGTCAAAGTAGCCAAAGAAAGCAGTGGCAATTTGACGGAATTGACCTCGCCTGAAAAGGATGCCTTGGCATCTTACATCAAAAAAATACGGTTTGCTGGGACTAAATTTCAAATATTCAGCAACAATGGCGATGTTTTGAAAGTGTCTTTTCAGGTCTATTTTGACCCGATTATTCCGCTTACAACCGTCAAAACAAATGTCGAAACGGCTGTCACAAATTATGTGGCTAATCTGCCTTTTAATGGCGAATTGCTTATCTCAAAATTGACGGATGAAATACAAAAAATTGATGGTGTAGTGGATGTCGTATTTGTGACTGCTGCCTCCAAATTTTCAACAGGAGATGCTTATGAAACCTTTACACGTACCAAAATAGCAGGGGGTGGTTATTTCCATATATCTACGACCACAGGAGAAACACTCAATGACCTAATTACATACATTGCCCAATGATAGTATTTGATAACATATTGCCCCATTTACCGCCGATATTAAGAGGCGTAGAGCAATGGCGCGCTTGGCTGCGTGTCCTATCTGCACCGCTTCAAACGGTTAGTAATGACGTAGACAGCTATGAAAATAACACCCGTTATGAGTTACAATTTAATGGACAAGTCATGTATTTAGAGCATCGTTTGAACGATGCTTTTGATAATGCGCTTCGCCGCATTTATATAGATGACCCACAACCAACGAATATACAACCGACTGTTATCACAAATCGTGCTGATAATCAGCCGACTCTTATCGTTAGAAATCGGGGTGAAGCGAGTACACAAACAGCGACATTTTACAATATTGTTGAGTTACAAACCCGATTTGATTTCGTCGTTTTTGTGCCTACATCTATACATACAACGTATCAAAATGCTATGCGTTCGACGGTCAATTATTACCGTGTTGCTGGCAAAATATGGACATTTCAAACGTTTTAATAATGAATAAACTGCTTTTTCCAAATGGTGGATTGCCTTTATACGGCAACGATTTCGATTTTATGCAAACGAGCTTGCGTGATGGCATACACAATACATTACGCCCTTTCTGTGAGCAAACAGGCGGTAAAATGGTCGTTTCGGGCTGTGCATTGAGTTTTAATAGTGGCACAGGTACGTATTTCATTGCAGCTGGCTGGGTGATGATAGACTACGAACTATTGTGGTTTTCGGGTGGTGATACGGGCGTAACTGACCCCAATGGCATCTATGATATAGAATTAGAAGCCTATATCTATGCCGATACAAACGCCCATGCGACGCGTACAATGGTGGATAGTTCATCTGAAAATATATGGCAAAGGCGTGAAGCGCGGTTTGCTGTAACGCCTGTCGTTACCAAATTACAAGTGGCACTCAATGAGTTCAAATTGCCTTATTTGGTTGCAAAAATGATTGAAGGGGCTGCCGATACAACGGTCACACTCACAGATTTTGATAATAGTTGGGCAGGTGGTGGTATCTTTTCACCAAAAGGCATTCGCCGAGGCAATACGGTAATTTTAAGAGGTTTACTGGAGGTAGGTACGATAGATATTGTCACCTACACTTTAGCCTTCACTTTACAGGCGGGTTATCGTCCTAAAGTACGTCAATACTTTGTGTGTGCCATGCCTAATACGAGTATTGGGCTTGTAGATATATTGCCCAATGGAGAGGTTTTTATTAAGTATTTATTGAATGATGTGGTCAGTCCTGCCAGTTTATTGGACATTAGTAATATTCGTTTTGAAGCGGCTTAATTAGCTGGGTAAACAAAGAAAATTTATTTTTTAACAATTTTCAAAACACTAAAGTAGCATGAAAAATGCCGTAAAAACGGCGAAGGTCAAAATGTACCTTCGCTGTCCTGTCTCGTATTATGGAGGCAAGCAAACCCTACTCAAGCGGATTTTGCCGCTTATTCCACCACATGTCAAATATACAGAACCCTTCCTCGGAGGTGGTGCAGTGTATTGGACAAAAGAACCCTCCACCGTTGAAATCATCAACGATATGGATGGCTTCGTTTCTAATTTTTATCAGGTTTTAAAAACAGACTTTGCGGGTCTTAGGGCTTATATTGATAAAATGCCTATCAGTCGTAAAGCCCATGACGAAGCCTGTATTATGCGCCAGCATCCCGATTTGTTCTCTGATGTGCAAAGAGCATGGTCGTTTTTTTACATGGCGAACACGTCCATGTTTAGCATTTTGGAGAATGCTATGAATGTGCCAAACGAGGATTTAAAGCCCATTAAAACATTTAATAACAAGGTTGAACGGTTCAACGAAAACTATGCTCAACGGCTTAAAACAACCTTTATAGAAAGCCGTGATGCTTTGCACGTTATCAGTCGGCATGATTCAGCCAATGCTTTTCACTTTATTGACCCACCGTATTTTAATGCAAACATGGGTCATTACTCAGGTTATACCGATGCTGATTTCAGAGCATTGCTTGAATTGTTGGGCTTGGTTGAAGGTAAGTTTTTGTTGACCTGTTATCCATCTGAAATGCTTGATGAATATGCTGAACGATTTGGTTGGACGGTTGAACGTATAGATATGAGCCTTTCAGCAGGTGCAAAAGGCAAGCGAAAAATTGAGTGCTTAGTTAGAAATTACTCGCTGTAAACCTTAAAAGCCGATGTTTTTTTGGCATCGGCTTTTTTGTGTACTTTTGAATTTTAATTTTTGTGTACTTTTGAATTTTGCGGATTTACTTGCACTCAATTTTTGTATTTATTTTTTAATTTTTTAAAACAACAAATAAAATGAACATTTGGAAAAATAAATTTTTCTTAGCGGCTTTGGTGCTACTTTCTTTTAGCTATATGGGCTGTAAAGTGACCAATGGCATTACAAATGCTTTGATGCCCGATATTTCGGAAGACGTGAAAATGGGGCAGCAAACGACGGCTGAAATCAGTAGCAAGCCATCTGAATTCCCTATTTTAGCTGAACGCGGCAACGAAGAAGTCTATCGTTATATACGCGGCATCACCAGCAAAATTCTCAATAGTGGTACTGTTGAACATGCTAAAGACTTTCCATGGGAAGTGAAAATCATCAATGACCCGAAGACTTTGAACGCTTTTTGTACGCCAGGCGGCTATATTTATGTCTATACGGGCTTGATAAAATACCTCGATACAGAAGACCAATTGGCGGGTGTCATGGGGCATGAAATTGCTCATGCGGACAAACGACACTCAATGAAACAGTTGTATCAAACGTACGGAATTCAAATTCTTGCAGCTCTTGGTGCTGGTTTAGTCACACAAGGAAAAAGCGAAAGCACGCAACAAACGGCTATGAATGCCGCACAAATTGCTTCTGCTGTCGTCGGTTTGAAGTTTAGTCGTGAACACGAAACTGAGGCGGACAACATGAGTGTCAATTACTTATGTGGCACGGAGTACAATCCAGCAGGTGCGGCGGGTTTTTTCAAAAAAATGGGAAGCGCCAATTCACCCCCTGAGTTTTTGAGCACACATCCCAATCCATCTAATCGGGTTGAAAATATTGAAGCACAAGCTGCTGCAAAATCATGTCGTGGCAATGCAACAAACGCAGCGCAATATCAACGGATTAAGGCTTTGTTGAAGTAAAATGCACCCCTCAGTACAAACTAAAACGGCTCTCTCGAATAGTATCGAGAAAGCCGTTTTGAGTTTATAAAAAGTAATTACGGTTTGTTAGCCGCTACTTTTTTAGA
The DNA here is from genome assembly GCA_031367705.1 of Saprospiraceae bacterium. Taxonomy (GTDB): domain Bacteria; phylum Bacteroidota; class Bacteroidia; order Chitinophagales; family Saprospiraceae; genus JAAFJT01. Next base: position 21,260 of record JANLQI010000252.1, read on the forward strand.
ATTTGCTTTTTCAGTTTTAGCTGCCATTGATGTTTTTTCAGAGCATTTACCCTCTGACATCGCTTTAGCGCACTCGGCTTTGCTCATTGTTGAACATTCTGCTTTACTCATTGAAGCGCAGCAAGCCTTTTTAGCAGGTGCTGGAGCAGCATCCGTTGTTGAAGCCGTTGCTTGAGTTTGTGCATTAGCTGCAAATGAAAACGCAGCAAAAGCTGCCATTAAGAACATTTTTTTCATGTCGAATTTTGATTTTAAAATTTGATAAATAGTTTTATTGATTTCCAAATCTAAGGGAAATAGTTGGATTCATCTCTGTTTTTTTGCTGAAAGGCGAATTTTCAACAATTATCTTAGGAAATACAAATATTGTGCCCTGTCTTTGAAACATTATACGCCTTTTATCGAACCAGCATGAGAACACCCCGTTCTGCAAAAGTATGCCCATTACCTTGTTCCGCTTTTATTAAAAAGGTATATGTGCCTTGCGGCATCGCTTGAGAACCTTTCCGACCATCCCAACCCAGCAAAGGGTCTGTGCTTTCAAACAGTTTACTGCCCCAACGGTCAAAAATCTCCATTTTATACGTTTTTATGGTTTCGACATATGTAAAGACAGGACGAAACTCAACGTTTTTCCCACTTGGAGCAAAGGCATTGGGTATCCAAATCGTTGAAAATTGGTCAATACAAACGGTATTTGAAAAAGAAGTCCCTTCTTCGGTAGAGCCGTCAGGAAGTGTATATCGAAAATTTGCGCCCAATCTATAACAAACAGTAGGCTCATCAGTGCCGACAACATCTGGAAAATCAAATATGGACGTATCAACAGGCAGCCCTACAAGCGTTGGTACACCTGAAACAATGCGATAGACCTGATAGCCCGTCGCTTCGCCAATAGGCACTTGCAAGCGATTCCAATTCAAGAGATTACGCCGATTGGCTGCTCCTTTCCCTGTCAGATGGGGAGTCATCGCAAAATTGGATAAGCGTTTAACGCCACACTGGTCTTTGGTTTCAATTTTATAAAAATAAGAATGAAGACTTGGATTGGCAGATGTATCTACAAAAAAAGATTCGTCATCAAGTATGGCGGGTGATTTAAAGCGTCTGATTTCAACATAATTAGAATCTTTATCCCCCCTCAGTACGCGAACCGAATCAATCTTTGCATCTCGATTCCAACGCCAAACGATTTCTACTTGTTTTTTGTCAGTGACGCTGGCATTTTTCAAAAGTAAAACTGTTACAGGCTTGATAATATCCGCCAAAATCGTTGTATCAGATGAACGGGATGAAATATTAGATACAGATTGTATGGCTTTTACAAAAATATTATAGCGCACACGGTCTGTTACGTTCCGCAATATATAAGTTGTGTCAGCAGCTCCGACAGAAGCAACGAGCGATGGATTACGACCGTTCTCTCCTACCCAAATTTCATGTTTTGACAAGGCAGTTGCTGCATTTTTATAGACATTCCACTTTAAAGTGATGGTTTGGTCGCATTTACTTTGCGTGGCTTTCAGCAAAACGGTGTTATGGTTTTGGTCAAAAAGACTCGTATTATTACACGCATCAACGGCTAAAACTTGGTAAGTTTCAATTTTTACTGAGGGGGTCGCAGTCGCATCTACATAGTGAATCGTATCGCGATTCGGCACGTTGGCGATTGGCACAAGCCCTGTATTTGTCAATTTATAAATGATATAACCCACCACTTCGGGCGAAGGATTGCGCCGCCAACGGATGTCAACCGAACGATTATCTAAGACACTGACGACCAAAACAGGATTCAACGCAGGCGGTTGATTATCAAGGGTATCGCTGCTTCGTCGGGTTTGTGCACCGCAATTTGCATCGGTTTGCATATAGTAATACCACGTTCCACCTTCAATATTGTTGTGAAAATAGCGCGTTTGATTAGGGTTTGTAACGGTTGTCAACAACTGATAAGGACCTTGCGGATTGCGGGCGGCATAAATTAAATAGGCATTGATAGCCCCACAAGAGACGGTTGGCAAAGTCCATATCAAGGTGTCACGCCGTACACAACTGAAATTAGGTGCAGGCACCTGCGCTGACAGGACGTTTTGAAAAAGTACAAAAAAGAATAAAAGTCTAAGTGATTTCATTTTTTTAGAAAAAAGTCCTCGATACTGAGGTAATGGTGAATAATTTAATGGTGAATGGTGAATATTTTAATGGTGAATAAAGTTATTCAACATTCTCCATTAAAAAGATGCTTTATTGGTTCGCTTTGTTGCTTTTTACTGTTTTGTTTGATTCAGATGTTGTTCAAATTTTGCTTCTAAATCCTTCATGGTATAAATATCAACCAATCGAGTTTCAAAATTTGCGCCATTGTCAAGCGAGCGTTTTGAGTAAACAAGCCCTATATTTTTAGCATAAATCTCTTGAATCCTATAGATATGTGTCCAACCACCGCTTTTATTGTTTTGCTCCGATTGCTCTTCTTTCATTTCAAAGATGACGGCATTTATAATTTTACCTTTAAAATTGTAAGTTGTATCTTGTAAAAAACGTCTATTTCGGGTCAATGTTGTCATAATTGACGAATCTTTCGGGTCTGAATATCTGACAACATTCACAAAAACGCTTTTATCGTCGGTCACTTGGAATGGAAAAACGGCACCGCCTTCAATCGTCGCCTTTGTCTGCACAGCATACCCCTCAGTATTGACACCATAATAGATCAACTCTTTGAGTTTCATGCCGTTTGTCACTTGCTCTTCACGAATGAGTACCAACGGATGAAAACCCGCATCGTAACAATTGCCTATGAGATAAATGGAATCTGCTTGAACAATGGTTTGATAATACCAATAAATCGTAAAAGAGGTATCAGGTGTAGAGATTTTATATTCATACACTTTCGATTCTTGTTTCAACTGTTTAAGTGGGAAATAGAAGTCTCGAAGGTCTTTTTTGCCACAGGATGGCAACAAAAAAGCAATCAATAGGAAAGCGATTGGGTAAAAACAGCGATTTCGCATCTGTTTTGTTTTTTTAAATACGGTTTGCATGAGTTGTGTATTTTTTCTGCAAAAATACTGAGGGGGGGCTTTGGGAGTTTATAAATGAGGAAAAAAGATGTAATGATTTTCATTAATCTACTTTTGAGGTATCGTGTATAAAATACAGGATTAGAAGATTTTTATACCATTTTCTCTAAACAAATCTTCCAAAACGATTGGAAACCCTTTAAAAATTTCGATGGCTCTTTCCCAACCATGCGTGATAAATGTACCATCTGGTGTACCAACTGTTACCGTTTTAGAAGCTGTTAAAATCCAAACTACTTGTTCTGCGCCAAATGCCAATAGACGTTGGCTTTTTTTGAAAAGATAATCTTCAAAGATTTCATCACTAAAATCGCCATTTGTATCTACTTCGATAACGAATTTGGGCGGTATGGTGTAATAATGTATATCATCAGCCGTAGCAGCTAAAATGGTTTTATCAAAAGCGACCAAATCGCAGCTTAAATTGATATTTGTAGAAATATGAATGCCTACCTCATTCGACATATATTTTAAGCCTTCTTGATTGTGATTCGCCCAAAGGTGTTCTTGCAGTGTTGAAATGATTAATGTTTGTAGTCTTCCCGTCACCATAATATCCTCTTTGGTTTTCTTATGATTTAAAACGTCTTGATAGCCTCTAAAATAAATCGGCTTACCATCCAATACTTCGTAAATGAGGTAGCTTGGAATAGCGATGCTTTTAGGCTTTGGGCTTATATGTGGTGCGATTGCGGCTTCCATTGTCTTTTTTTTTATCAAAGATAAGTCAAATTGGATAAAATACAAATGGGGTGCGTTTTTTTGATAAAATTACTGAGGGGGGCTTTAAATGAGGAAAAAGTTATTATTGTTTTTCTAATGTCGTAAAACAAAGCAAAATGAAAACTACATTTAAGCAGCTATTTTTTCTGAGTTTATCAGTTCAATATCTAAAACTTGTTCAATTCTTACGAGTGTGTCCACTGTAAAATTATGTTGCCCACTTAGCCATTTAGTGACAAGGGAAGGGCTTACATGGAGACATTCTGCAAATACTTTATTACTTATATTTTGCGCTTGCATGGAATCATAGATTTTGGCAGCAAGTCGCATTTTTTTTTCTACGATAGCTGTCAATTCTGGATTTTCAAGTGCAATAAAATCATCAATAATTGCACTTTGATAAGAGCGAGCCATTTTTTTCATGTTAAATTGTGTTTTTGTAAATTTATCATCCGCTAAAATGGCGGAATAAATCGTTGTTCTTCTACCTGATAGTTTAGATAATTTAACCAGTTCAAACTTCATGTATGCTTGTATTTTTCACAAATATAAAGTATTCCACTTCACCTTTAAGTGAAATTAAACATTTTTTTTGAAAAAAAAGAAATTGTCTGCCATTTTGTCATACCCACCCGCTCGGCACGAATTTAGCTTTAACACAACTTTATATTTAAACGTAAAAAAACTTTTTACCTTTGCGCGGCGTTAAGGACATAAACGTCTTTTCGTAGAATCCCGAAACAATCGGGACGTATATTTTTGCTCAATTTTTATTTTCATAATGAAAGAACTCAATCTGATAGCCCTTTTGGGATTTTACATCTTGTATCCACACAAAGCTGCGGAGATGCAGACGGGGAGCGAGTTGTTTGCCAAAAAGGTCATCGTTGCGACCACTCAACAGTATGCGTGGAGTGAAAAATTGAGTTCTGTTTATTATTTGAACCAAAAAGAAACGCTTCTTACTTCGGCTGATGTCGCTGTCAAAACGGTTGAACCGACTGCCGCTATCATCTTCTCTGAATCAAAACCCGTTATCCAAAGCGGTAAGCGGTTTGTCCGCCCTAAGATTCCCTTCTTAACTTGATTGATTATTGCTGATTGTCTATTGATTATTGTCTGTCGCTGACAGACAAGCGTTTATTAATGAGAGCAATTAGGCAATAATCAATAATCATTCAACAATAATCAATGCAAATCATTGACTATCAATCAAATAGTCGTTATTCAATAAAAAATAATCAATAATAAAAGATGTTTAATTTAATAAAAAAAGCCTTTGGTATCAAATCCAAACTTGAAAAAGACTTGGCAACCTACCAACCTTTGGTTGACGAAATCAACAGTTTTTACGAAGCGATGCACCCCCTCAGTCACGACGAGGTGCGTAACAAAACAATAGAATTTAGAGAAAGAATCACTGACTATTTGTCTGAAATTGATGCTGAAATTGAAAAAGTACGGACAGAAGCCATTGAAATAGAGGATTTTGATGAAAAAGAAAACCTGTTCAAACACGTCGATACGCTTAGAAAAGAGCGCAATCAGAACTTAGAAGTCATTTTAAAAGAAATATTGCCAGAAGCCTTTGCGGTTGTCAAACAAGTCGCAAAACGTTTTTCTGAAAATGAAACACTTGTTGTGCTGGCTACGCAACATGACCGTGATTTGTCGGCAAAAGGTAAAAAACCTGTAACAATTGAAGGCGATAAAGCGATTTGGAAAAACAGTTGGACAGCTGCGGGTGGCGAAATTGCTTGGAATATGGTGCATTTCGATACCCAGTTGATTGGTGGCGCGGTGCTGCACGATGGTAAAATTGCGGAAATGGCGACGGGTGAAGGTAAAACATTGGTGTCAACCCTACCCGCTTATCTGAATGGTTTGTCAGGTCAAGGCGTTCACATCGTTACCGTCAATGACTATTTGGCAAGACGTGACTCGGAGTGGAACGGTCCGATTTATGAGTTTTTGTTTTTGACTGTTGACTGTATTGACAAATATCAGCCACACACAGAGGAACGTCGTAAAGCGTATTTATGCGACATCACGTATGGTACAAACAACGAATTTGGCTTTGATTACCTACGTGACAATATGGTTCATTCGCTCGATGAAATGGTGCAACGTCCGCATCATTATACGATGGTGGATGAGGTTGACTCGGTTTTGATTGACGATGCTCGGACACCGCTTATCATTTCGGGACCGGTTACAGCTGACCAGGATTCGCAGGAGTATATCGCTTTGAAGCCAGAGGTAGAACGTTTGCTCGATGAGCAGAGAAAATTGGCAAATAAGTTCATTATTGAAGCCAAACGCCTACATGCAGAAGGCAAATACGGCACTGATGAAGGCGAGGCGGGTATGGCACTCTTGCGCGCGCACAGGGCTTTGCCCAAGAACAGGGCTTTGATTAAGTTCCTTTCAGAAGAAGGTGTAAAGGTTTTGCTACAAAAAACGGAAAATATTTTCATGCAAGAGCAATCGAAACGTATGGGTTTGGTGGACGAACCTTTGTTGTTTACGATTGATGAAAAAAACCGCAATGTCGAATTGACAGAACGCGGTGCAGAGTTTATGTCAACAGCACATGGCGATGCTAACTTTTTCATCATGCCAGACATTGCTGAAAAAATGATGCTCATCGAAGCTGACCCCTCAGTACCAAGGGAGGAAAAAGCGGCTATGAAGGATTCAGTAGCACAGGACTATTCCATTAAATCACAGCGTTTGCACGGTGTTAATCAGCTTTTGAAAGCTTATACGATGTTTGAAAAAGATACCGAATACATCATTGTTGAAGGTGAAGTGAAAATCGTAGATGAGCAAACAGGTCGTGTGATGGAAGGTCGTCGTTATTCTGACGGTTTGCATCAGGCTTTGGAAGCAAAGGAAAACGTGAAAATTGGTGACACCACACAGACTTATGCGACCGTAACGCTTCAAAACTACTTCCGTATGTACCACAAACTTTGCGGTATGACAGGTACGGCGGAAACAGAAGCGAATGAGTTTTGGCAGATTTATAAACTCGATGTCGTGGTCATTCCGACCAATCGTCCGATTACACGGAGCGACGACGAGGATTTGGTTTTCAAGACAGAACGTGAGAAAATCAATGCCATGGCAGATGAAATCGTCAGGCTACAAGCCGCAGGACGACCTGTTTTGGTTGGTACAAAAACCGTTGAAAAATCGGAAGTTTTGTCTCGTATGTTGAGCATGCGCGGTATCAAACACGATGTTTTGAATGCGAAACAGCATCAACGTGAAGCAGAAATCGTCACAGCAGCAGGTCAGCCAGGTTCTGTAACGATTGCGACGAATATGGCGGGTCGTGGTACGGACATCAAGCTCGGTAAAGGTGTGAAAGAAGCAGGTGGTTTGGCGATTATTGGTTCAGAACGCCATGACTCACGACGGGTTGACCGTCAGTTGCGTGGTCGTGCAGGTCGTCAAGGTGACCCTGGTTCATCGCAGTTTTATGTGTCTTTGGAAGACGAATTGATGCGTTTGTTCCAATCTGAGCGTATTGCGGGTTTGATGGACAAAATGGGGCATAAAGAGGGCGAAGTGATTCAACACTCGATGGTTTCTAAGTCTATCGAACGGGCGCAAACGAAGGTCGAGGAAAACAACTTCGGTATTCGTAAACGTTTGTTGGAGTATGATGATGTTATGAATATTCAGCGTGATGCTATTTACAAAAAACGTTATAATGCTTTGAATGGTGAACGTTTGGATGTGGATTTGAATACAATGTTTACGTCTCTTACTGAGGGGATCATCGAGGAAACAAAAGTGTTGGATTATGCGACTTTCAAGCGCACAAGCTGGGCAATCCTTGGTTTTGACCCTGAAATGACGGAAGCACAATTCCAAAAAGGCACCGTTCCTGATTTGATTAAGATATTCCACGACGAATTTTTGGCGCATTATCGGAACAAAGGACAACAGACCATTGAGGTTTTATTACCTATTTGTCAACAGATTTTTGCCAATGAAGGACATCGTTACAAGCGGATTGCTGTACCGTATTCTGATGGTCGCGCACGTGCCTTGGGCATTGCGGCAGACTTGGAAACGGCAGTCAAATCAAATGGTAAATCCATTTGGCGCGACATCGAGAAAGCCATTTCCTTATCCATTATTGACAACGAATGGAAAGAACATTTGCGGAATATGGACGAGTTGAAAGACTCCGTTCAAGGTGCGAGTTTCGAGCAAAAAGACCCGTTGGTGATTTATAAAGTGGAAGCGTACAGTCTTTTTGAAGACTTCATTGGTAAAGTCAATCGTGAAGTAACAGCGTATCTCTCAAAAGGTATGTTGGACATTCAACAAGACGAGCCAACGGTCAAACAAGCACCCGCACCCTCACGAATCAATATGCGTAATCAAATGACCAATAACAGGGACATGGAACGCATTGATGCAGAACGTCGGGCTGTCCGTGAAGCTGCCGCAGGAGCAGGTCGTGAGCAACAACGCCCTGTTACAGTCGTCAATACCGAGCCACGAGTTGGTCGCAATGACCCTTGTCCTTGTGGTTCAGGGAAGAAGTATAAAAACTGTCACGGGTAATAAACAAGGGAAATACTGAGGGGGTATCTCTCAAACATGGAAAGGCTGCTTCGGAAGAGGCAGCCTTTCGTGTTTTGCTTAAAAATGGGTTTTATACTGAGGAGGTGCTGTTTTAACAAAGCCATTATTCAATAGCTTTATTGATTTCATCTAAATAGGCTTTTTGTTCGGCTTCAGTCAACAGACCCAGTTCCTTACCTTTCATAATTCGCGTATAATAACCCGATAGAATGGCAGATTTGTCGTCTGTATCTTTACAAAGGTTTATGGCTTCTGCCGTTTGATTGGTATTGAGCAATTCTTTGATGTTCAACTTTGCAGAATGCGTAAAAAGACATTGCGGTCTTGTATCTTCGAGGTATTCCCAAGTCAATATCTCTTCATAAAGCTGTTTTTGCAGGGCATACCAATCGGAGGTGTTTAACATACCCAAGTGCATGAGCCTTGCCTTCTCCTTGTATTTTTGATAAGCAATGGTTGCCTCAAGATAGCCTGCTAGTTGGAGTTGTAAGAGTACCTTTTCCGTATTGCCATTGCTTATCAATACTCGAACAATGGGTTTGTCCAACAATGTATGCTCAATGGAAGTACCCCCGTTCTTTTCCGCAAAATCCATAGCTTCTTTTTGGCTTTTAAATGATTTTTCAGGTGTTTTTGAAGCTTCTTTTTCACTTAAATTGTGTGGATTGTTCTTATTTTGCGATAGCCACCAATCGTAATCTATTTCATCAGGTTGTCTTTTAACAATATTCTTTTTTGTAAAATAATGCAAAACCTTAGTCATAATAGGCTGGGCTTTCTCTGGTTTGCCATAAATATGATTGATGAAATCAGTGGGCAAACGGACATGATGCTTCTCGATATAATGCACAAGCCCTTCGGGATAAACATAAGTGTCATCTGTCATATCGGCCGAACCATAAGCACCGGGACAGCTAAACCGACACCAACTCCAGCCGCGATAATGTGCAAGCGTTTCTCCTTTTTTCAGATAATCAATGACGGCTTGCTTTTCGATTTTATCCCAATTTGGGTCTATAAACCACGCTGGATCAGGGAAAGAAGATTCTTCTTCGCTGTGCCAATAGCCAATGGCTATGTATCTTTTGATTTTATTTTCTGCCATAATTCAATAGGCGTGTTATTTATGATTTAGATTTAGAAAATAAAAATACTTTAAAAATGGTGGAAATACTGAGGGGGGGCTTCGCGCCCACAGCGAGCGCGAAGCATTTGCCCACTCAATTTATTGTTTCACAAACTTCTCTATTGCCACCACTTTGCCTTCGGAGACGATGTGTAAGAAGTACAAACCTTCTGATAAGCCATTTGCCGATACCGTTTGCTGTGTACTGCCTTTCTCAATCGGTTTTTCCAAAACAACCCGACCAATGAGGTCGGTGACTCGGAATGTCATACTTGCCGATGCAGGTTTTGACAATTCAAGCGTGAATGTGCCAGGATTGGGATTCGGGAAAATACGAATACTGGTTCGGTCATTCGAAAAATCAATCGTTTTAGTAAAAATAGAATCTGTTTGTTCGACACAAATAAAATCTACAAGTACAGTAGAATTGGCATCTGGTTCATCATACGTTAAATCGTTTTGTAAATGCAGATTTAGGTATTTATTACCACTAAAATTATTGAGCGAAAAGGTGCTACCGATTTTTCCCCATCTGCCATCTGTCGTTTTGATTGGCATACGGGCAATTTCGATACAACCTGCACCACACTCTAAACCTGTTTGAGGTGTATTAGACAAGCTGACCACCAATTGAGTGCCTGGTCTAAGGTCGGCTTCTAATGCTTTATAACACAAGGATATTCGCCCTTTTCGCCTAGAACCAATGGGCACTGGAGTGGCAGTACCGTCAACTACACCAATACATTTTCCAACTAATTGAAGAGAGAATGGGTCATTACAGCCTTCGCCTCCAATCAGACGGGGTGTGCCTGATTGTCGTAACCAGCCATCCGTTCTCCCAGTCTCGCCCATAATACCCGCAGTCGTATTTTGGTTAAATCCTGGATTACCTACAATGTTATTAACGCATAAAAATCCGCCTACGACAATGCAATTAATAGGGATAGTCTGTGTGAAAACGCGTTCGCAAATCGTGCCATCAGGTTGGGTACGAGATACTTTCATGGTGATTGTGAAAGTGCCAATAATACCATTTGGGAATACTTGAGTGAACACTTGGTTACTGGTTGTGGTGCCATTGAAAATGAGCGTGTTGCCAGTAATCGTCCATGCTACTTTGTCGCATTCATTCAGATTTACAGGCGAAAAAGAATAAGCGCAATTACCTTGACCAGCCCATGCCCAGCTAAAACCTGCTTGAACGTTTTGGGTGAATGTATCGTCGCAAGGGCAAGAATTGACGACTGGACAGCCGACAATATCAAAAGGTATAACACAAGTACAGGTATCCGTGCCACAAACCCCTGTTAACATAAGGTCATATAACCCATTGATACTTGCCAAAATAGTTCTATCTAAAGGAATACTGAACCAAGGACCAACTTGATTTCCTGATGTGACTACATTGACAGTATTATGTTTAACTAATTTCCAGCTCAGGCTTGTTGCCTTACAAGTGGCTGGATTACAGACTAATTTTCCAGTTACCACATAAGATTGACCCAATGGTGGGCAGGTTAGTCCTAACAAAGGTTTAGTAAGACAATCGAAACTTCGGCTACTTCCAGTCTGCTTGTTAATGATTTTCACTTTATCAAAAATACCGCATTTGCAAGTATCACATATTTGTGCAGCGATTGTGAATTTGCATGATCTACAAATGGCACTGCCACATTGTGGTATCAAAGTCAATTCATAATTACCCGATGTCGTAAAATAGGAAGCTAAAAGTGGTAAACTAAAAGTTGACCCTATTAAACCTGATTGTAGTACAGGAGTGTTTGGTGCTTTACGCAATTCCCACATTATACCTGATGTTGGACAGTTGCCAATACAATTATAAACACCTGACAGAACAGGACTGAACTGAGGGGTACAAAGTACAGGCAACGTATCGCCACACACTTTTGGTAAGGTTGCGCCGCCTTGCGTTGGACGGTAATACATGCCCGTAAAGCTGCCGCAAATGCACGTGTCAGCAGGTCGCAAACAAATATCATCTATCGCAACATAAGCTTTGCCGCTTACAGCATCCGTGCGTGTCAAAAAGATGCGGTCAATGCCTGAAATCGGTAAAATATTGGCATTAAACTGAAAAGGCAAGGAGGTAAAAGTGCCATTACAGCCCGTCGGAATCGGATACGTTTTCAACAAAACCGCCGTTGGTGCAAATAAATTGGGATTCGTCGGCGTATTTCCCGTTAATGGACTGCCTGCCGTTAGTGCGGAAGGAGCCGCTGTTGGCACACCAAATATACTCAAACTCGCCCCCGCAATGCTGTTATCCAAACAAGCCAGTTTCAAAGACAAGTCATAAATACCTGAATTTTGAGCGATAGGCGTCGTAAATGCCGCACTTAACATACCTTCTCGCCAACTAAGGTCGGTGGTGTTGTGCAGCCAAAATCCTGCAAATTTACTTTGGCTAGCGGGCGTCGGTATAGGTAAACCAATGCCTGTCATTGGATTTTGAACGCCTGTATTCCAATAATCAGCCGTGCTTTGTCCGTAAGGTGCTGGCCAAATACGTTCCCAATTTGTGGCTAAACCGATGCTTTCATCCGTTCCGCTTGGTGTTCCGCTTTCAAAGCTACCGTTTTTGACAATGTTGACGCTATCTGGACAACCGCAAGAAATCACTTTAACCGATACAAAAGTCGTGTCTTTACAACCGTTCGTACCCGTCGTAATGAGCGTATAAGTCGTTGATAATGAGGGGGTAAGATTTATCGAAGCCGTCGTTTGTCCGCTTGGAAGCCAGACGTAAGTGCCGCCGCCCGAAGCCGTTAGCGTCGTGCTTAGTCCTTGACAAACGGTTTGATTGCCCGCAATCGTTACCGTCGGTTTTGGATTGACCGTGACAGTTGCCGAATTTGTTCCCGTACAACCGTTTGTTCCCGTCACAACGCACGTATAAGTCGTTGATACTGAGGGGGTCACTGTAATCGAAGCGGTTATTTGTCCGCCTGGCGTCCATGCGTAAGTGCCGCCGCCAGCCGCCGTCAATGTGGCACTTTGCCCTAGGCAAATGGTTTGATTCGGCAACAAAAACGCAGGAATTGGTTTAATAGCGACGGTGACAGTTGCGGTGTCTTTGCAACCGTTGACATCGGTGACGATAACAGAATATGTATTGGCTAAAACTGCTGGCGTAACCGTTATGGCGGCACTTGTCGAACCGCCCGGACTCCATGAATATGTCCCGTTGCCGCTTGCCGTCAAAGTCGTAGATTGACCCGAACAGACCGACAAATTGCCCGTAATGCTCGCAATTGGTAAGGTTGCGACGTTGATAAGCGTGGTAAACGTTCGTGTACAACCCGTTGCATCAGTTACAGTTAATGTAACGGTATGCGGGCCGCTCACTTCAAATTGGTGCATCACAACGGGCAAAATATTGGTAGTGCTTGAACCCGTTACGATATTTGAGGTAGAAGTTGGGTCGTCGAAATTCCACGTATAAGTGTAAGAAGGTGTGCCGTTTGCGAAGCCACTGAACGTGTATTTGCCGCAACCGTTGGGCTGCGCCCCAAATTCAGCGGAACAAGTCGGCGGTGGTGTGTTTCTTGTAAAACAAATATCGTCAATCGCAAAATCACGGAAAAGACCACCACTGAGTTGTCTAACCACCGCGTAATAGTCAGTACCTGCTACTACTGGGTTCGCAGTCCAGTTAATCGTTTTATTTACCCAAACACCAGTCGGCAATTGCGCGATGTTTTGCGTGCCAATATTAGCCGCCACAACGTTTCCCGAAGCGTCAACGATGTCCACTTGAATGGGAAATGAAGGCTGTGCGATAGAATCATACGCACTTGTCCACCAGAACGAGAAGCAATAATTCGCGCCTTGCGTTAATTTGAACGGACTTTGATTTTTCCATAAAACCGACGCGCCTGTCTGTGAACCGTCTAAAATCAAGCAGTTAGGTTGGGTACGCGCTGTTGTATTCGCCCATCCTCCGCAAAAAGCGGGTAAAGTATTGCGAACGCCGTAGCGGTTGCCCGTTGGTACGCAGCCTGTGTTGTTGTCATACGGCAATCCCGACGTAAAGCCGACGTTGCCTAAGGCGAAATTGCCATTGGCGATTAAGTTTTGCGACAACGTGCCGCCGCTTCCGCAACCGCAACTGTCGCAACGAACCGTCACGGTCGAGCTACACGAAGCCGTATTGCCCGCCATATCCGTAGCGGTGTACGTGAGGGTGGATGTTCCCATAAAATTAAAGCCACTTGCATCCGTCAAACCGTTGCCCGTCGAGCCGTTGCTAACTGGCGTAATGACGTAAGTCACGTTCAGCATCGGACAATTATCCGTTGCCGTCGGTGTTAGACCGTTGACGATTGCCTTGCATTGTGAAGCGGGCGGCGGCGTGGTTGTGCCAACGACGACGATACTGAGGGGGCAAGTAATAGTTGGCTTTTGATTGTCCACAACCGTCAGCGTGAAATTACAGACCGTACTCGCATTCCCACAATCATCCGCAGCGATGCAAGAGATATTATTCACGCCTTTTGGAAACTGCGTTGTCGGCGAAATCAGTATTGAGCTTGTAGCAGTCAGCAATGAACAAACAATATCAACGCTTTGGTCGCAATTATCGGTCGCTGTTGGTTGGGTCAATGTGCCTGTAAAATAGCATTGTCCCGCATTGGTATTTACGGTATAGTTCTGTGGACAAACGATGGTTGGTGGTGTATTGTCATTGACCGTAATCGTTTGGACGCAGGTTGCGGTATTGCCGCACCCATCTCGTGCCGTCCATGTGCGCCGAATGGTCGTATTGCAAGGCAATGTTCCCGTCACTATATCCGCAAAGCTGACAGTAGGCGTAAAGCAGTTGTCGGTTGCCGTTGCCGTGCCTGTTACTGAGGGGGTGGTAGCACCGCATTGAAGACTGACATTCGGAGGGCAAGTGATAGTCGGCTTCACATTATCCCGAACAGCAATAATTTGTGTACAAGTTGATTTATTCCCACAAGCATCCGTTGCCGTCCATGTCCTTCTGATGGTCGCATCACAAGGCATATTCCCAGACACCACATCTGAACGGGTGAAAGTGATAGTACCTGGGCAATTGTCTGTCGCCGTTGCCGTGCCTGTTACTGAGGGGATGGTATCTGTTGTGCAAGTAACCGTGGTAGTTGGTGGACACACAATTGTCGGTGCCACCGTCTCAATGGTTTGAATACCCATAGTGCAAGTGCTTCTGTTATTGCACCAGTCCGTAACCGTCAATGTGACTGTTGTATTGGCGCAGCCAAAAATAATAGCGGGATTGACCACAAGGGATTTTATTTGGCAGTTGTCCGTCGAGCCATTGTCCACAAAGGCTGATGTGACATTATATTGGCAATTGGCATCTAAAATGACCCCGACACCAGGATTGCAACGGGCAACGGGCAGTACATTGTCGGTCACAGTCACTGTATGCGTAATGGTGTCTTTACAGTTTGGTCCTGTAATAATTAAGCCTACATTGTAAGTGCCACATGTAGGAAATTGAAACATCGGGTTTTGTGCAGTGGATTCGCAAGTAGCCAGATTATTGTCAAAATCCCAACAGTACGTCACGCCTGTTGCAGGTGTAGATGTATTGGTGAACTGCACTTTACCGCAGCTATCAATCTTTTGGAAGGTAAAATCTGCTTTGCAAGGTGGTTTTTTAGTAAAACAAATGTCGTCAATACCCCAATCACGATAAAGGCTTCCCGTTAATTGGCGAATAGCAATATAATAATTACCTGTCAAATTACCAGAATTCCACATGACAGAAGCATTCGTCCACGTCAAATTATTGGCAATCGTTACATCTCCGACATGTGCACTCGCGTTTGCAACGACATTTCCATTCACATCCACAATATCAATCGAGACAGGGAAATTTTGAGAAGGATGTGCAAAACCCAAAGCCCAATAGAATGAGAAACAATAGTCCATTTGTGCAGCCAAAGTAACGGGGCTTTGCCATAAGACGGTTGGTATATTACCGTTATTGTTGCCATCTAATGCTAAGAAATTAGGTGATGAATTAGCGGCTAAAGGGCCCCAACCGTTGCAGAATGTATTGAAATTGGTAATAACACCATAACTCCCCGTACCACAGCCCGTACTATAATTCAAACCTGATGAAAACCCTGCATTTCCTGCGGTAAAACTACCATTTGTAATCAAATTTTGGCTCAATGGGTTGCCTTCACAACTAATACAACGCATTGTATCACAAAATACGGTCACCTTAAAACTGCAATTTGAGGTATTTCCACACCAATCTCTTGCCGTATATGTGACGGTAGATATGCCACTGTTGAAAGTCAAACCGCTGACATCGTTTTGACCTAAAGCAACAGTTGTTGCTCCGGAAACAGCATAAGTTGTTGGTTCTAAACGGCAATTATCGGTTACAGATAAATAGTTTAACCCAGTAAGAATCTTGGAACAAGGTAGTTCTCGGGCAATCACTATCGTATCTTTTCGGCAAGTAATGACGGGCGGTATATTATCGGTCACAGTCACCGTATACTTAATTGTATCTTTACAGTTTGGCGTCGTAATAATTAAGCCGACATTGTAAGTGCCACATGTCGGGAATTGAAACATCGGGTTTTGTGCCGTAGATTCGCAAGTAGCCAGATTGTTGTCAAAATCCCAACAGTAGGTCACGCCTGTTGCAGGTGTTGACGTATTGGTAAACTGTACTTTACCGCAGCTATCAATCTTTTGAAAGGTAAAATCTGCTTTGCAAGGTGGTTTTTTAGTAAAACAAATATCATCAATACCCCAATCACGGTAAAGGCTGCCACTTAATTGGCGGATAGCTACATAGTAATTGCCACTTGGGATAGTACCAGAGTTCCACATGAGACATGTATTTGTCCAAGTCAAATTGGTGGCAATCGTTTGCATACCAATATTAGCACTCACATTTGAAATAGGAATCCCAGCCTGCGTCACGATGTCAACTGATACTGGGAAATTTTGTAAAGCATGTGCAAAACCTAATGCCCAATAAAATGAGAAATTATAATCCGTATTGGTCGTCAAAGCAACGGGGCTTTGCCATAAAACGGTTGCTACTGAGCCATTATTTGCGCCATCTAAAGCCAAGAAATTAGGCACGGAATTGGCACCCAAATTCTGCCAACCTCCGCAAAATAGAGAGAAATTAGTCGTTACACCATAGGTGCCTGTACCGCAACCTGGTGAAGTCAATTGAGAAGTGAAGCCCACATTGCCTCCCGTAAAACTCCCATTCGCTATCAAATTGGCACCTGAAACGCCCATCGGACAAGCAATACAAGGTGGGTCAGCGCAAGAAATAAAAACAACATCGTCAATCCCATAATTATAAGCCTCGCCAAAGTTGATTTGCTTAATCGCAATCGGTAGACTCGTAACACCTGCGGGTGTTATGCCGCTAAAGGTGTATTTGACCCAACCTGGTGTTGTGGTGGTCGTGATGCTTTGGTTGACATTGACATTGTTGACCATCATCGCAAGGGTCGTTGCATAAGTCGGCAAACCCGAAGCCCAAAAAGAAAACGTGTAAGGGTGATTCGGCGTAACCGTTACAGTGGTTGCCCACACATTGACGGCTGTAGAACCTTGAACAAGCAGAAATTTCCCCGTACCCGTTGTATGGTCAACAAGGCTTGGAAAACTGCATTTAGAGTTAGCATTGGTAACAATGGCGTGGGTATTAATCACGCAAGCGGGATTGAGTGGCAAGGAAGAAGTAAAACCACCGCCGCCTGCCGCCTCAAAATCCCCATTCGTCACGAGATTCGGGCAACCTGTTTGGGCATTCAACAACAGCGTATTGAATGTCAATGTGAGTGCTAATAAGTAAAAGATTTTCTTCATCTTGGTAATTGATTAA
>JANLQI010000256.1:0-27212 GCA_031367705.1 Saprospiraceae bacterium
TTTAGAAATTCCAAAATCTGGTTTTATTCGCTCGGTATTTGAACAAAGAACGGAAAGCCTATTGGAAGACCTCAAAAGTGTGCCTTATGACTTCAGACAATCCATGTACCGAAGTGAGCCCATCGGCTTAGAAGAAATGTGGGGATGGCTATTGGATTGTTATGAAGATGTGCAATGAAAAGCATTTTAATAAATACCTTGTTTATTTTCAGATTTTCTTTGTTTTGCAAACTATGGGCGTGTAATTTTGCCTAATATCTGTAAAAATACTGAGGGGTGTCAACCACCCTATCACTTAATCACCTAATTTTATGAAAATCGCAATCGCCCAACTCAACTACCACATCGGCAACTTTGAAGGGAATTTAGAAAAAATGCAAGGCATGGTCACAAAAGCCAAAGCCTTGAAAGCAGATATTGTCGTCTTTGGCGAACTCGCAACCTGTGGTTATCCGCCACGTGACTTTTTGGAATTTGATGATTTTATCACGAAAGCTTATGCTTCCGTTGGCAAATTGGCTGAAATGGCTAGGGGCATTGCCATTGTCGTTGGTTCGCCTTCTCACAATCCAAAAGTGGAAGGAAAAGACCTTTTTAACTCCGCTTTTTTCTTGGCAGACGGTGAAATCAAGCACGTTCAGCATAAAACTTTGTTGCCAACTTATGATATTTTTGACGAATACCGCTATTTTGAACCTGCCCATGAATGGCAGACGTTGACCTATAAAGGTAAAAAAATTGCCTTAACGGTTTGTGAGGATATTTGGAATGTAGGCAATGAAAATCCTTTGTACCGCATTTGTCCGATGGACGAAATGATGGCCGAAAAGCCTGATTTGATGATAAATATTTCGGCTTCTCCTTTCAGTTATGACCAAGCTCCTCAACGTATTCATGTCTTGAAAGCGAATGTGGAACGCTATAAATTGCCCGTTTTTTATGCCAATCAATCGGGTGGACAAACGGATATTATTTTTGATGGTGGCTCAATCGTCATGTCACCCGATGGCAAAGTGTTCGATGAAATGCCTTATTTCGAAGAGTGTTTGCGAGTCTATGATTTGGATACGGTACTGAGGGGGGGCTTAACACATGAACAGCCAAAAGATAAAATGACCTTAATTCACGATGCATTAATCATTGGCATTCAAGACTATTTCAGGAAAATAGGTTTGAAAAAAGCGATTCTGGGTTTGTCAGGCGGCATTGATTCGGCAGTTGTGGCGGTCTTAGCGGCAAGGGCTTTGGGTGCGGACAATGTGCGGTGTATTCTCATGCCTTCGCAATATTCAAGCGACCACTCAGTAAATGATGCTCGTCAATTGGCTGAAAAACTAGGGATTCAATACGATGTGATACCGATTGAACCGATGTTTGAAACGTATATGGAAACCCTCAAACCGCATTTTTGGGGCTTCCCACACAACCTAACAGAGGAGAATTTGCAAGCACGCATACGCGGTATGTTGCTCATGGCTTTCTCAAATAAATTTGGGAATATATTGTTGAATACGTCCAATAAGTCAGAAATGGCGGTTGGTTATGGTACTTTGTACGGTGATATGTGCGGTGGTTTGTCCGTCATTGGCGATGTTTATAAAATGGAGGTGTATGCATTGGCTCGATTTATCAATAAAGACGGCGAAGTGATACCCCTCAGTAGCATCGAGAAACCACCGTCTGCGGAACTGCGTCCGAACCAAAAGGACTCGGATTCGTTGCCCGATTATGATATTTTGGATAAAGTATTGTTTCAATACATCGAAAAACGGCGAGGACCAAAGGATTTAGTGAAAATGGGTTTTGACGAAGCCTTAGTCAATCGCATTTTACGTTTGGTCAATATCAATGAGTTTAAAAGAGAACAAACCGCACCTGTTTTGCGGGTGTCAAATAAAGGCTTTGGCGCAGGGCGACGGGTGCCGATAGTGGGTAAATATTTGAGTTAAAATAAGAATAAAATGGGTAAATTCTTTGATTCTATTCAACCAGCACACAAGGCTTTTGCTGAAAAACAGCACATTTTTTTCGTCAGCACAGCCCCTTTAAGTGGTGACGGACGCATCAATCTGTCGCCAAAAGGCTTGGATAGTTTTCGCATTTTGTCTGAAAACCGAGTGGCATACATGGATTTAATCAGCAGTGGCAACGAAACATCGGCGCATACGCTTGAAAATGGGCGAATTACGTTTATGTTTTGTTCGTTTGAAGGGCCGCCCAATATTTTGCGATTTTATGGCAAAGGTTTCGCTGTGCTGCCCGATACAGAGGGGTGGGATTTGTATGCACCGCATTTTACGATTTATCCAAGCACACGGCAGATTATTGTCGCTGATATTGATATGGTACAAACATCTTGCGGCTACGGCATTCCTTTGTATGATTATGTGGCAGAACGAACGATACACTTTGATTGGGCTGAGAAAAAAGGTCGAGAAGGCATGTTAGAATACAGTCAACAAAACAATTTAGTAAGCATAGACGGCTTACCGACGGATTTGGGTTTGAAAAAATAAACAAAAAAAGGTCGTTGGAAAAATGATTTTTGAATTATCTTGCAGAACTTTGCAAAAATTGCTCAGGCTTCATAAAAATAATTAACTAAAATAAAAACAAAGCATTATGAGAAAAAACACTTTAAGTATTCTTCTCGTCCTATTTGCCTTTACTGTATCAAAAGCACAGGTGGGCATAACCGTCAGTGAAGACCCAACCATCACAAAAATGATGGCAGCCTATACAGGCATCAATAAAGTGACAACGTCCACACAAATGATTGACGGCTTTCGCATCCAACTGATGGCAACAACCGACCGTCGGAAAGTTGACCAAGTGATGTCGTCATTTTCAGCTATTTATCAAGGCGTTCCAGTCACATGGTCTCAAGCACAGCCCTATTATCGCATTCGTGTAGGGGCATTTGCGCAACGCGATGGCGCATCGAGATATTTACAAACCATCAAAAAAGACTATCCCGATGCTTATATCGTTACAGATAAAGTATCCGTGGCAGAAGTGATGAACTAAAAAATTTATCCTTTTACCCCCTCAGTAATTTACCCTAATTAAAGGGCGAATTAAGAATAAAATGCATAATTAAGCGTTGCAAAATATTGACTATCAGCATTTTGTAATTAAGAATTAGAAATATTAAATTTGGAATAGTACAACATGATTGCCAAAGACACATCAGGTGGAGGGAAAATAGATTCGGTGTTACTGTCGCTGTACTTAGCACTTGTGGGTATCGGTTGGTTGATGATATACGCTGTTGGCTACAAACAAGGCTATACCGAGGATTTCAATGAGTTTATGTTGAAAACCGTAGTAGGCAAACAGACCATGTTTGTGCTTATCTCTTTTCTTTTGATATTAATTATATTCTCTATTGATGCCAAGTTTTGGCGTGTTTTTGCCTATCCTATCTATGGTATTGGCATGATTCTCTTGGTTTTAGTCCTTATTTTTGGTAAAGAAATCAATGGCGCACGTGCTTGGTTCAGCATTGCGGGTTTCGGTTTTCAGCCTGTTGAAGTTGCCAAACTCGGGACATGTTTGGTTCTATCCAGCTATTTGTCTTCACCAAGCACATCCTTTCGCGACAATCAAGCGACATTGACCATATTGGGTTTACTTGCTTTACCCATGTGCCTCATTATGTTGCAACCCGATGCAGGGTCAATGTTGGTTTTCCTCTCGTTTAGTATTATGTTGTTTCGCGAAGGGCTATCAGGTGTACCTTACCTCATTGCTTTTTCTGTTTTCACGGTTTTTGTCATAGCCTTACTTTTTGAGCAAAGCCCAAATGAAGTCGTTCTATATTTGATGATGATTTCATCGCTTATTTTTGCCTTCAATATTGCTCGAAAACAACGTATATGGCTTGGTTCGACCATTGCTATTATTATTGTTTCTGCCTATCTGTTTTTTAATACGCAACAAGATATAGCCTTGTTTCTTATGCTTATTTGTGTCTTGTTATACATCGTTATCCACAGTCGGCGTGGGCGTTTTCGCATGGTTATTTTGACAGCTGGTGCATTACTAATGAGTTCCATTGTGGTTTATTCAACCAGTTTTGCCTTCAAAAATGTGCTAAAAAAGCACCAACAAGACCGTATTGATGTTTGGTTGCGTCCCGACAGAGTGGATCCTCACGGGGCAGCATACAACCTCAACAACTCTAAATTAGCCATCGGTTCAGGCGGTTTTCAAGGCAAAGGCTATCTCGAAGGGACAATGACAAAGCTCAATTTTGTTCCTGAACAGCAAACGGACTTCATTTTTTGCACCATTGGCGAAGAGCAAGGTTTTGTCGGTGTTTTTGCGGTCATAGCCATTTTTGTTCTCTTCCTCATTCGCATCGTTCAAGTCGCTGAACGACAGAAATTGACCTTTGCAAGGCTCTATGGTTATGGGTTGGCTGGTATATTCTTCTTCCACTTTTTCATCAATATCGGTATGACCATGGGCTTAGTGCCTGTCATAGGTATTCCATTGCCATTCGTCTCTGCGGGTGGCTCGTCACTACTGGGTTTTACAGCCATGTTAGCAATATTGCTGAAAATGGATAGCCATAGATATACCATTTGACCCCCTCAGTATTTCATCTCTTTTTCAGCAAAATTCGTCCTCTGTACATGGGTTTTTGTCCATAATTTAGAAAAACGCTGACTTTTCAAGAACTACCTTGACCTCTTTGCCGTTAGTATTTTAGCCCCCCTCAGTATAAAAGGGGCTAAAATACTAACATATCAATCTATCTAATCTATTAAAAATCACTGATTAACAATGCGAAACCACGAAATTGACTACAAAATTTACGGCGAAGAAATCCAATGCGTTGAAGTCGAACTTGACCCACAGGAAACAGCCGTTGCCGAATCGGGCAGCTTTATGATGATGGATGAGGCCATCGAAATGTCTACTATTTTTGGCGATGGCACAGGACAAGACAAAGGATTTATGGGCAAACTCTTTTCAGCTGGCAAACGTTTGCTCACAGGCGAAAGCCTATTTATGACCGCTTTTACGAATCATGGTGTAGGAAAAGCACGTGTCACCTTTGCTGCACCTTATCCAGGCAAAATTATTCCACTCGATTTGTCCTTTTATGGCGGTAAAATCATCGCACAAAAGGATTCTTTTCTCGCAGCGGCAAAAGGCGTTGCTATTGGTATCGAATTTCAGAAAAAACTCGGCACAGGCTTATTTGGTGGTGAAGGTTTCATCATGCAAAAATTAGAAGGCGACGGCATGGCATTCGTGCATTCAGGCGGTTTAGTGATTGAACGTGAATTGAGAGTAGGCGAAATGTTACGTGTGGATACAGGCTGTATCGTGGCGTTCACGCAGCAAGTGGATTATGATATTCAGTTCATTAAAGGTATCCGTAATGTGATGTTTGGTGGCGAAGGGCTTTTTTATGCGACTTTACGCGGACCGGGCAAAGTATGGATTCAAACAATACCGATTAGCCGTTTGGCAAGCCGTATCCTGTCTTATGCTGCACCGACAAACCGGCGCGAAGAAGGCAGTATTTTGGGCAGTTTAGGCAATTTGATTGATGGTGATTGATAAATAAAAAAACCACCTATCAAAAGAAAGGTGGCTCGCAGAAAAAACAAACTATGAGAAAACTGTTTTGCTGATATCCTAAAAATGGTATCAGTTAATCTCATTAATATTTTTATTTAGCCCAAAGACAACCCCACTTTTTATGACAAGCATAAAATCGCAAGGTTGAATTGTAAAAAATGCGAAAAGCAATTTGTCAATAACCGTCAAGAGTGAATGTCACATTCAATTCTTTTTCAATTTTGAAAAGAATATCTCTTGTCGGTACGACTTGCCCTTTTTCAATCTTCTCAATATTCGACTTTGTAAGACCGACTCGGTCAGACAAATCCTTTTGAGAAAAATGATTTTCCAAACGAGCCAATTTTATTTGCTCACTGATTGGAAAGAGTAGCGTTTCAACACCATTTTTGCCATTCTCAAAACTTTGTGTCGCAGGAGAAGGACTGTAATGGAGGAATCCCGCTAAAATTAGAAGTAGCACACCTGTTAGTACGAATTTAGACATAATAGTTGTTTTAGAAAAGTGGGGGAATATGATTTATACTGAAATGAATCCATATTTTTGCTAAGTTATAAGTCATCTAATTTGAACAATTCATATCGTTCAATAATAGAAATCAGTTTTTTGTCATAGCTTTTATCGGTTGCATAGCCAAAATCTCTTAAGCCTTTAGCCCAAACATGATAATTTTTACCATACTTCAATAAATCCCTATAACGGTATTTCATTAAAAATTGGCTGTGTTCACGCC
The DNA here is from genome assembly GCA_031367705.1 of Saprospiraceae bacterium. Lineage (GTDB taxonomy): Bacteria > Bacteroidota > Bacteroidia > Chitinophagales > Saprospiraceae > JAAFJT01. The sequence goes on from JANLQI010000256.1 coordinate 6,333, forward strand.
AAGAATCTGTTGCATTGGCAAATTTTCGGAAAAAATCCTTATGATGATCGTCCGTGAAATTTGAACAATGCCCCTTTGGACATGACTTTGAAAAACATTTAATGCCAAAATGATTATTGTTTCGAGCGGCTAAAACACTTGTACCAGACCTGCTTTCTACTATTGCTTGTGCCATCGTGATACTGGCAGGTATACCAAATTTATCCATCTCTGCAACAGCTACTTTGGAATAACGCTCGATATAGGCTTTGACATTTTGTGCTTTAAGTTCTTCCGGTGCAGCAGGTGAAAGATTGAAAGATAATCCGTTGCTGATTGATACTGAAGTTGCGTTGTAGTCTTTTCCCTGTACATGTTTGTTTTGTTGTGTTTTCTCCTTTGTGGTGTTAGTAGATGCAAAAATAGGCTTTCCTACGTTAAAAACAAGCCCATCAGTGAAAATTAGCAACATAATTATTCCCAATATACATACTTTGAGTAATGTCCGCCCTCCAATTCGGGTGAGCATACCAAATGTTAGGTAGTCGCCACGATTCTCAATAGCCGCCAAAAGGCGTTGCCAACCTTTAACGATACGCTGTATCATTTCCGAAAATGATTCCATTGACTCCGAGCCTTGAGCTGTATCAGCCTCATGGCGAATCAAGTCCTCCATTGTATTATGTTTCTTGAAAACAACGCGGAGATTGTTTGTATCTCCGTCCTTTGCTTGTCCGTTTGTTAAATCAAAATCTTTCATTTTTTATTATGCTTTTGAAAACGTTTTGTATTTTTACGAAAAGATGTTGAATGTTTATGTTTACAGTGCTTCAAAAACAGTGTAAATTTAAAACAAAAATAGATTATAAAACAAATAGTTTTGTATTTATTTTTAACATTTTTTATCCACATATTTGTTTTAAAATGTGGAAAAACACTAAAACGAACAACTCCCGAAACAACTATTTGTTTTAATATATTGATTGTCATTCTATTACAAAACATCATTTTTACACCTTTATTATAAAACCGTCTTTTCTCATTCCTTAAATTTCAAAAAATCATGGGCGAATTTGCAGACAGCATCGTCAATCAACGGTTCAAAATTGTTTATAATGAACTTGAAAAATCAAACAAAATCAAAGGTAAGTCCGACATCGCTTCCAAACTCGGTACTTACAACCATGTCATCAATTCAATTTTGAAAGGAGACCGTAACATCACCGTCGAACAACTTCATAAACTGTTTGAACTATATGGTGTGAGTGCCAACTTTGTGTTCGGTTTCACCGATGATGTTTTTTTACCGGGCTACGAAGCCGTTTTATCACGACCAAAAGCTGAGCGCCAATTTGGATTAAATGGTCGGCAAAACATTGTCCTTTTGCCAAATCGCGCATTGGCAGGTTATGCAACCGCAGCGGACACCCCTCAGTATTTAACTGATTTTCCACGCTTTTCAATACCCAATATGGAAGGGAATTTGATTGCCTTTGAAATCAGCGGCAATTCGATGGAGCCAACAATTACAAACGGCGATATTGTTGTCTGTGAAGAGTTGGAGCGCGGCGAACCGATAAGAGACAATCAAGTATATGTCGTTGTCACCGATGTCGTTGTCGCTAAACGCATACAACAAGTGAAAGACGCTTCAAAAGTCCACGCTTTGCGTTTGATTTCTGATAACGAATTCTATAAACCGTATGAAGAGTCGCTGGAAGACGTTAATAAAATACTGCGTGTTAAGTGCCGCTTGACTTCTCACGCCATACAGTAGTATCTTTGCCAGTAAATATGAAAGATGAAGTATGAAAGATAAAAACCGTATCATTCATACTTCATCATTTATCATTCATAATTAATAAAAAGTCCTATGAAAAAAATCATTTTAGTCGCTTTCGCGCTTGGTTTTGTTTTAGTTTTGAATGCTCAAACGGCAAAAAAAACGACCCCTCAGTATAAAGCATGGGCAACGCCACCACCCGATTTTCGGCAGCCCAATCAAATCAATAACGTATTTCCTTTTGACATTGCTTTGAAAGATACGGCGGGTACGATTTACAATTCTGCCGATGTGCTAAAAACAGGCAAAAAGCCACTCGTTTTAGTGTTTTGGTTGACCACCTGTGGTCCATGCCTTTTGGAGCTAAGCACATATAAAGCAAAATACGATGATTGGAAAAAAGAAGCCGATTTTCGGATGATTGCCATTTCAACAGATTTTCCGCCAAATGCCGAAAATTATGTCAAACGCACCAAACAAAGCGAATGGCAATTTGAGTCTTACCACGACTATCAAAGGACTTTTGGGATGGTCATGCCAGGTGAGTTGAATGGACTGCCACAAATTTTTATTTTAGATAAAAAAGGTAATATTGTTTATCATCATCGTCGTTTTTTACCCGGTGATGAAGATGAATTATTCGCTAAAATAAAAGAGTTAAACCATTAATATTGCCTAATCCAAACGAATTTAAAGTTTATGAGAATCGGTTTAATGAGCGATACGCACAGTTTTTTGGATAAAAAAGTCTTTGAACACTTTGCAGAAGTAGATGAAATTTGGCACGCAGGTGACATCGGCAGCATCGAAGTAGCCGATGCTTTGGAAGCCTTCAAGCCTTTGCGTGCTGTCTATGGAAACATTGATAATCAAGCACTTCGACAACGTTACCCCGAAGTTTTGACGTGGCATACTGAGGGGGTAAAAGTTTGGATGACTCATATCGGCGGCTACCCTTCGAGATATGCGGCGCGTATCAAAGCGACTTTGAAGGTTGAAAAACCTGACCTATACATCTGTGGTCATTCGCATATTTTGAAGGTGATGCCCGATAGAGAATTGAATCTGTTGCACATAAACCCAGGTGCATGCGGTGTTGAAGGCTTTCATCGGGTCAAAACACTGGTCAGATTCGATATTTTGGACAGTAAAATTCAAAACTTAGAAGTTATCGAGATAGGGTTGCGCGGTCGATGAGCAGCTCATTTTTTATATAAGATAACTTCTATTTGTCCCCCCCTCAGTATGTGGACGACTTGCCAATGATTTTTTAGTTCGTCCAACTCCTCTCCTGTCAATTCATTCATCACATTGCTGTAAAAAACATAGTGGTTTTTGTTCAAATCGAGCCGTGCAAAGCTCGATAGGGCGGTGTCGTTGCTTAAATCAACTAATGAGAAAGAGCGTAAATTAGGAAACGCTGTACCAATATCTGTATGACTAATCTTTTGATTATCAATAAATTGTACCATTTCATTCCGTAAATGATAATAGGGTAAATGCGCCAAAGTAGAATCCCATCCTGTCGCTATCGGCTGTGGATAAACCCAAAAATTACCACTTGCCAAACCTAAAAAAACGACGACTGAAATCTTTAATTGTTGCCGCCAATCCTTCAAATCTGAAATCAATTTGACGCATAATAAACAAGCTGTGATGTAAATAGGCAATAAATAACGATGGTTGAGCAAACCGTGATAGATGATTAAGGTGGGCGTCAAAACCACAATCAAAATGAGTAATAACCGCCATAGTTGATTCGTCGTAGGGAACAAGTTGCCCACGGAGCGTTTTATAATATGGGTTAAAATTAGGATTGTTAAACCTATAAATAGATGCCCAAAATCAACAATCCGCCAAATAAGTAAAACAATATTTTTTATAAAACCTTTAAAATCAACTACTTGAAACGATTCTGCCCACGACGAACCACTGTGATAACCAATCCAACCTTTGTTGAGGTAATGATAAATAAAAAATAAAAAGGCGAATAAACCTCCTAAAAAATAAGGGATACTTAGAACGAAAATACGTTCGGAGAACTTTAAATATTCCCCGAACGCATGCGTCCTAACTTTAGTCACCACATGTTCGGGGAACTTTGAAAGTTCCCAGAACATAGTCAATTGATAAAAAAACAACGCCGCCACAACCATCATACCACGCATACTTATCATCGCCAACCCGAGAAGAGCAAAACTCAGCAATATTTTTTTTTCTCTAAAAATAGCATTTAATGAAAGTAAAAAGAAAAAAATCAAAACGACATCAGGCGAAACCAAAACGCATTGGCTGGCGACAACTGGATTGACCAAAAGGAGTAATAAAAAAAGATAAGCCCAACCCTCGCCCAACAATTTTTCGCCCACTCGCCAAGCTTGCCAAACGATACCAAACAAAAAGGGCAGTATGGCTAAATGACTGTTTTCCAATGATTTACCCATTAATTTCCAAACAATAGCGAGATAAAACCCAAACGTTGGTGGATGCCCTGAGTCCATTTCATCGGGCAAAAGGAAGGTTGAAAAGTTGTTTTGATAAAAAAAATCAGCGTGTTGTGAAGCCAATTGGACAGTGTCCCAAAAGAAAAAATGACCGCGCACAGCCCACGTTACCACCGCAACGAAGGCAAAAAACGGCAGCGTCAAGGCACTCGGATTGTTTAATATTTTGACGGCGACAGCAAGACTCGTACTTTTTAAAGATTTCAAGCTAAATTTGAGCGTTTTTTGAATGACAAAGAAAACCAAAAAATGCGGAAACCTTCACTTAGAATTTTTTTGGGTTGCTTGGCTTGCACCCTTTTGCTATTGTTTCGACATGGTTACACGTTTGGTTCTGGCGACCAATCGGAGATGCTACCGTATGCTAAATACTTGATTGACAACAGTTTATATCCTTCCGATTTTTATATCCAAAGTATAGCTTCGTGGGTACCGAATGAGCGATATGTCTTTTCGTCGTTCATGTCTTTCTTTGGCGATAAGATGAATTGGGCGGCTTTTGGGCTGCATTTTGGGGTAACGATGCTTTTGGTTCTCGGGCTTTATCGGCTTGCCAAAGAAGGCTTGGATACTGAGGGGGGCCGTTGGCTTGCGGTTTTGATGCCTGTGATGGTCTTGTACGGTGTCAATTTAGGTGGAAACGAATTGTATTACAATGCTTTTTTGCCGAGTTATGTGGCGCAAGTCATGGGCGTGTGGGTATTTGTGTTTGCAATGCGCGGTGAGGCATTGCCGACATTTGTACTTTTGATGCTGATGACTTATGTACATCCACTCATCGGTGTTCAGTTGTGGCTACTCGTCAATTTGTCTTTTTTGACAATGCGTGTACTTCAAAAAAACGATGTCAACTTAATTAGCTTATTGATTTTCAATGTTTTGTATCTTTCTACGGCTGGTTTTTTTATTTACAAAATCAAAAGTGGATTTGATGCAGGGAGCGTGAATAATCAACAGTTTTTGGATATCATTCGGTTTCGAGCAGCACATCATTATTTTCCAGATGCCTTTCCTTTAAAAAATTGGCTCATTTTGGCATTGCCATTTTATATTGGTTGGCGTTTGACAAGTGATACCGTGAGTTATATTTTTCGATGGATTGCGTTGGGTGTGATTGTTTATATCTTGGGTATTTATATTTTTAAAAATCCGACCCCCCTCAGTTTGCAATGGTTTTCGACAACAGTTTGGGTTAAAACGTTTTCGTTTATAATAACCTTTACATTGATTAAAAGATTGATGGACAAAAGTTATTTATATGAAATATTATTTAAACCTAAACATTTGATTTTAAATATTTTAATGGCATTAAGTCTTTTGTCCGTCGTTTTGATGTTACCTCAATATCGGCTTTTAAAAAACAAACCTTATGACTTTCCTTTTTTTAAAACAGAAAATGCAGAAGTCAATATTTCAAAATTAGCCAAAGAGAAAACGCCTCCTGATGCCTTATTTTTGATACTTTCAAACCTATCGGAATTCCGTTTTTGGAGCGAACGGTCGAGTTATATAGATTACAAAGCGACAAATCACCGTCAAGCGGCTTTTGTGGAATGGTATAATCGGATTCAACAGGTGTATAAAATAAGTCTTGAAGACCGACTCAAAGGTGAGAATTTGACTTATTTAGCAAATTACAATTTTCAAGCATTGAGAACAGAAGATTTCAAGCAATTTGCTAAAAATCAACACATTACGCATATTCTCACTTATAAAAATGTCGATTTGAAGTTTAAAAGAATCGCTGAAAATGATGTATATGTGATTTATAAGCTTTGATTTTCATTCTGTTCTTTTTTGTGTAATAAAGTAAATCCGATTAACTTTGAGTTTAAAAGTATATTGAGCATGGCAAAAAAAATTGTAAAATCAACGGTTTCACGAGACGAATTAAAAAATGCACCCGCCGCATATTTTAAAAGTCTGACTTTGGAAAATGTCAAATGTTTCAAAGGGAAACAAACTATTGACTTGTCTGACGGTCATGGTAAGCCTGCTAATTGGACGGTGATTTTAGGGAATAATAATACGGGGAAGACGACGATTTTGAAGGCTTTGGTGGGACTCAGTGCAGTTGAATATGTGAATGAAATATCAAGAAAGTATGGAGATACAAAGACCTATGTTGAGCCTTTGTATTCAAAATTTAAATTACTGGACTTACTAAATGGAACACAAAAAGGTTATGTCAGGAGTAAAATTTTTATAAAACCTAAAACGCTTGAAAACATTGGTTATCTTATTTTTAACGGTTTATCAACCCCTGATTGGCACTGGGAATATGGTGAAGCGAATAACAGTATTGTATCTCTTCCAATTGCTCTTTATTCAGAATTAGCAAATTTGACATTATTCCCGTATAGTACTCATCGCAAAATTTCAGATGGATTTGGTAGTAATTCAAATAACGATATTGATGAAATTGAAGACCAATATAGAAATTTTATAAAAGGGACCGATTTAGACAATGTTGAAGAATGGATATTACAGCTTTCTCTTTCAGAAAAATTAGGCAGAGCAAAAGCAAAAGATATTTTAAATCAAATTTATAATATTCTAACAAGTGGACTCTTGCCAGACATTAAAGGATTTGAGATAAAAAGTGAAGGTGAAGGGGCTATTTTTTCAAATTTTGTCCTTTTTGATACTGATTATGGTCATATACGGTTAAATGATTTGGGTTATGGCTACCAAAGCATGATGGCTTGGGTTTTAGATTTAGTGCGTCGCATGGTCGAGCGGTATCCCGATTCTAAAAACCCATTAGAAGAACCTGCCATCGTATTAGTTGATGAAATAGACCTGCATTTACATCCAGAATGGCAACGTAAAATCATTGCCCATTTGACAAAATATTTTCCCAATACGCAATTTATTGTAACGGCACACAGCCCATTAATTGTTCAATCTGCGGACAATATCAATGTCGTTTTATTACGAAAAGAAGGCGACCATACGATTATTGAACAACCTAAAATGCGTAATTTCAAAGGTTGGACAGTTGAAGAAATTCTTTCTGATTTAATGGATTTGGACGGTAAAACAATGTCTGAAACGTACATGACATGGGTAAACGATTTTACCGAAGGGATTGAAAATGATGATTTTGAGCAAGCTCAAAATGCGTATAAAGAACTTGATAAAATTCTTCATCCAAGAAGCGAATTGCGTAAGCTATTTCGCCTTGAAATGACATCGCTCACCCCTTCCCCGAGCAATCGGGATGCAAGCACAGTATCTGCATTATGATTCATCTTATTGCCGTTCCTCGACCTGCAAAATTGACTGATGAATTGGTCATAAAACTCACGAAACGTTACAAACAAACAGGAAAAAGTGTTTGGATTCAACGATTTATAAAAGAGGCTTTATTGAATATGTCTCATGGTAAATGTTCCTTCTGCGAGTGTAATATCGTCGAAGAAAGCAAATATTTGGAAGTCGAACACTTTTTTGCAAAGTCTATTTACGAGACCAAAGTTGTTGATTGGGACAATTTATTGCCCGCTTGTAAACGCTGTAATGGCTGTAAAAGTGACCATGATACAGTCCTTGAACCCATTGTTCATCCTGTGAATGACAAGCCTAATGAACATCTGAAATTCAATTTATATTTTTTTAAAAGTAAAACAAGTCTTGGTAAAATGACCATAGAAGTGCTTCAACTTAATGATATTCGCATTCGTCATCCGCGTCAAAAAATTGGGTCTAAAACAAGAGAACAATTAGACAATTTGGAAGATTGGGTTGAGCAATATGAGCAAACGCCTACGATACGTTTACGCAATAAAATTCATGCTTTTTTGCACGCCATTTTAATTGAAGCCCAACCCAATTCCGAATATAGCGCAACAGTTGCAACGGTTATTTGGCATGATGATTCTTACCACTTTGTGAAAAATTTCTTTCAAAAACAAGGTTGGTGGCATGATGAATTTCAAGAATTAGAACGCGCCATACAATCAAATGCTTTTGAAACAGCCTAACCCGTTTAATTATCATTTCATCCCCGGCTGCTTAAACTGCCATTTCGGATTTTCCGTTTTTTCTTTTTCAACCATTTTTCGCACATCTTCCAACAGTTTTTTTGCATCATAAACGATACCATCTTTGATGGTGTATTTGATGCCTCCGACGCGGACAACTTGGTTGTTTTCATCTAACTTAATCGCACCTGTGCCATACAAAACTTGAAGGTTTTCTAAGGGATTTTGGTCAATAATGGCGAAATCTGCCAGTTTCCCAACTTCTACAGAACCTATTTCCTTGTCTAAACCCAAAGCTTCTGCACCGTTTAAAGTGGCAGAGCGAATGATTTCTAAGGGATGAAAACCCGCTTCACGCAACAATTCCAACTCACGAACATAGGCAAAACCATAGAGCTGAAAAATAAAACCTGAATCCGTTCCGACAGTCACTCGCCCGCCCCGATTTTTATATTCATTGATAAACTGCATCCAAAGCAGATAGTTTTCACGCCAATTGACCTCCTCTTCTGTACCCCATTTGTGCCAATAAGAACCATGCGAAATGCGGCTGGGTTGATAAAATTGCCACAATTTTGGAATCGTATAGAGCGGATGCCACTCAGCAGTGCGGGCGCGCATGACATCGCGGTTTGCCTCATAAATATTAAACGTTGGGTCGAGTGTAAAATCCAATGCCAAAAGTGAATCCATGACGAGATTCCAGCGCGAAGAGTTCGGTTTTGCCGCTTGTTTCCACAACTTGCCTGCTTCGCCGAATCGGTCACCTTCATTTTGGTAATTATACTGAGGGGGGTAGTTTTGCACCGTTTTATCATCAAAAAGGGCTTCGGGCAAGCCGTACCAATGCTCCATGGAGGTCAAACCTGCTTTTGCGGACTTCAAAACATTCCAACGCCCAACGTCCATCTGCGCATGATGACAAGCCGAACGCAAGCCTAATTTTTTGTTTTCGTCAAGGGCGGCGAACATGACTTCTGGGTTTGCACCGAAAAACTTGATGCCATCTGCCCCATTTTCCTTGTTTTTGCGCACCCACGCACGGGCTTGTTCAGCCGTTGTGATGGGTTCTTCGCTGCCCATTCCGAAGGCGGTGTATGCTAAAATGCGTGGTGCAGTGATTTCATTAGCAGCCGATTTTTTCTTTTGGTCGAGCGTCCAGTCCAAACCATTGCCCGCCGATGGGTCGCGAATGGTGGTGATGCCATGCGCCATCCAGAGTTTGAAAACGTACTCGGCATCTGTGCCTTGCGATTTGCCGCCGATGTGTCCGTGCATATCAATAAAGCCTGGCATAAGGTACATACCTGTGCAATCGAGTTCTTTGCCGCCTGCTTTCAGCTTTGGTCGGCGTGCGGAATCAATGGGAACTCCTGGAAAACCGACAACTTCGATGGCTTTTATCCGATTTTTTTCGACAACAATATCCACTGGACCAATCGGTGGTGCGCCTGTTGAGTTGATGAGCGTGACACCTCTGATGATAAGTTGTGTCCAAGGGCCATCGCCTTCATTGCGTGGTGGCGCTTTTTTGATTTGTGCATTTAAAGCAAAAGTGCATAGTAAAAGGGAGAGAATGATGAGCCAATGTTGGTTTTTCATATTTGAATGGTTTTGATTATTGATGAATAAGTTCGTAAAAGTACATGTTATTGAACATCATATCTACTCCTATTTTTACTATTTTTTGAAAAAAAATACGGTGAATGATGAATTACAAACCCTTTTAGCCGTAATTTTGATGTCTAAATATCGAACAGACCAACACGATTTTTATTTGAACATCTAAATTATAATTCTATGAAAGTTTTTTTTCGATTCTTATGCGTATCGAGCTTACTCTGTTTCTTCTTTTTCATCAACAGTTGTAAGCCTGACAAGGTGGAAGAGGCTACCGCGTCAAGCGATTCAGACAATGCCGAAGCCGCGACTAAATGGGCAGATATGACTTTGCGAATCATTTACAGACTGCCAAACAATTCACCAACTTATACTTCTCGCTGTTTAGGGTATCTCGGTTTGACTATGTACGAAAGCGTCGTGCAAAGTAGCAAAACGCACCAATCCGTAGCAAAACAGCTCAATAAACTCGATTTTGTACCTCAAATTGAAAGCGGCAAACGTTATAATTGGTCGTTGGCACTCAATGCTGGTCAAGCGGTTATGCTCAAAAAACTGTTTGCCCTCAGCGATGCACAAAAGAAAAGTGTGGATTCATTAGAAGCAGCGTTGGTACAGCAATACACTTCTCAAGAAGCGGCTGATGTGGTGGAACGCTCAAAATTGTTTGGACAAAATGTGGCGGGTGTCATCTATTTATGGTCAACGATTGATGGCGGTTTTGAAGGTTATTTGAAGAATTTTCCTACGGATTATGTCATTCCAACAGGCGCGGGCAAGTGGCAGCCGCCTAAAAAAAGCCAATCCAAATCACAATTACCTTTGCATCCGTATTGGGGCACCAACCGCACTTTTGTTGCAGCCGATGCGACGATACCTGTTCCTGAAATGATTCCTTACTCAACCAGTCGGTTCTCACAATGTTATGCCCAATTTTTAGAAGTGTATGCTAAAAACCAAAACTTAACACAAGAAGAACGAGAAATTGGTGCGTGGTGGAGCGACGACCCTTCGGAAGTTTATACACCGCCAGGACACTCTTACAATTTAGGAACAATCGCCATAAAAACGGCGAAAGCTAATTTGACAGTGGCCGCTGAAACTTATGCACGGGTTGGTATGGCGACGGCTGATGCCTTTATCAATTGTTGGAAAGTTAAATTCACTTATTTCAGTGAACGCCCTTCGACTTATGTGCGGGACAATATTGATGGTTCATTTGTCCAATATTGGCCAGAACCGCCGTTCCCTGCTTTTTCATCTGGGCACTCGACACAAGCTGCTGCGGCGGCTGTCGTCTTGACGCGTATTTATGGCGAGCCTTTCCCTTTCGTTGACAATACACATGAAAATCGAGCACGAGATACGGCTCAAAAGGTAGATTTTAAGCCGCGTAAATTCAATACTTTTTCAGAAATGGCAGAAGAATGTGGCTATTCACGCATTCTGGGCGGTATTCATACGCCGCAAGACAATGTGCAAGGACTGGCAGTGGGTCGGAATATAGGGAATAATATCAATACTTTAACTTGGAGAAAGTGAGGCGTGAATAATTGGTCAGAATAGAGCCGGGATGCTCACTATATTAGCCCCCCCTCAGTATAAATAGACAAAAACCGCTTGCTCGATGACACGAACAAGCGGTTTTTGTTTAAATAATCTGGGAAGTCGCTCAATAAGTAGCTTATTTATGTCCTAATATGATGAATCGGCTCATCTTTTTTCATCCCATAAAGTTTAGTCTCTATGACGATTCCAAGTTGAGCCTCCATTGAAATCCCGTTAGGGATGATTTTACGGTAGCCCTAAATGATAAAAGATTATTTTAAGTCCCATCGGGACGATTTTGTCTCCATATAAAGCCGTCCCTACGGGACTTGATGTAAATGGTGCCCCTTTTTGCTACCGTAAAATCATCCCTAACGAGATTTTAGCGTTAGTAACTTGGCATCGTAATAGAGCCAAAGTTTACTATTGGACTCACGACAACACGGTTTCGCATCTCGCATTCACAGTTTTGCATCTCGCATTCACAGTTTCGCACCCCGCGTTCACAGTTTCGCATCCCGTGTTCACAGTTTCGCATCCCGCATTCACAGTTTTGCATCTCGCATTCACAGTTTCACACCCCGCGTTCACAGTTTCGCATCCCGTGTTCACAGTTTTGAATATCCGACAACACAGTATCGTACCCCGAAAACACAGTATTGTTATCCGTACAACACAAGATTGCAACCATGAACCGAAGTAGAATGCCAATTATAGCAGGTGACTTGAAGTCTTAACGTTAGGTACGATGCATATCAAAGCGCATAGTCAGGCGATGATTTGAAATCATCGCCTGACTTATCCGCCTATTTCCACTAAGTTGACGACTTAAGCTTCAAGTAACCCACTCACTTATCCCAAATTTAAAACTTCACAATCTTAGTCGTCCGTGATTTATCACCAATAGAAATTTTAAGGAGATAAGTGCCCGCTTGCAAAGCCTGCGTTTCGAGCGAAACAGCGTTTTGACCAGCGTTTATACTGAGGGGTATCATTTTTACGATTCGACCCAACAAATCATAGATTTCTACCTTACCATTTTCGGTTGTTTCAGATTTAATATTGACACGTATATTGTCGGTAAAAGGATTGGGCGCAATGACGATAGCCGCTTTGTCCAACTCTCCAATGGATGTCAGCACCCTCGTCCCATTCGCAAACCAATTACCAAACGAAGCATCGGCTTTGAAGACAGTGGGCGTGCCGTTTGGCTCCAATTTGTTGCTAGATAAATTGACAATGCCCAATCGCGAAGCCCCATTTGTGTCTTCATTTGTAAACAAAATACGGTTGTCTGTACGAGAATAGCTTGGATAAGCCACTGTATTGTTCTGGTAAATACCTGTTCCAGCCTGTGTCACGACCCCACTTTGGGTATTGGCAGCCAAAATATAAAATGCTCTTTTATTCGGATCGGTGTCGTCCAAAAAGTCGAAAGCGACGATATAAGGTGAGTTTTTGGCATAAGTTGGGTCGCCAATGCTTGTGTTTTCAGGCAAATCGGTGAATAATTTCTCAATACGAGCCGTTGCAGCCCAGTTGTTTGTTTGGTTTGACCAAACGTCAATAGAGCCAACGTCCCAATATTCAATCTTATTTCCGCTTTGACCACTGATGCTATTATATGCGTCATACAGAACAGATGTGCCAAAATGATCCCATTCAATGGCATCTGAATATTTGACTGCACCTGCATTGACACCTGGTGTAAATGTCGGATTAAAGAGTTTATAATAATTCCACTGACTTTTTGCGAAAGAATAGAGCCACATAGTGTCTGTGCCATCATTCGCGGCTATTTTACTACCGTCTTTTGATACCGCTACATTGTTCCAAATCGGGTCGCTTTGAATGACAACATCGGTCGCTGTTGGCGGATTTGTACTCCAATCAAGCGTTACGAGGTACATTTTTTTGTCCCGACCAATGTAAAAAATGTATTTACCATTGTCCGAAACACTCGGCTTGTTGGCAACGCCACGGCTGCTCAAAGTTTGAACAGTCGAACCTGTACCATTTGTTAATTGCAGTTTGGTTTGGTCATTACTAACATAAACAACCCAATCTGAACCTGGATTCACTTGTAAATCCTGTTGATAAACCGTTCCTGTAGTCGAGCCTCCTTGACCAATACCCACTTGTCCGAAAGCATTTTGTGCAGCCGTAATGATAGCGGCATTGGTTGGAAATAAATCCTTGCATGATTGCTCAACTGCAGCACGGCAGTCAATAAACTTTGAAGAAGCCACAAGGTAAGTCGTCAAAGCCCGATAAAAAACCAGTTCTGCCGTCCCTTTTCCAACAGCACTGTTGTTCGCAAAAAGATAATAAGCGTAGTTGGGAATACCAGAATTGATATGTACACCGCCATTGTCCGACGTGCCATTGTATTTTTCGTTGACATGTTTGGGCTGCCAACCGGTGCTGTTGATGCTTGTACCACCATTGTTTGGATTAGCCATATCGCGTAAATAGCCCGTTGGAAAAACGGAACGCCCATTGACAACATCTTCACCGATTTGCCAATCATCACGGTCAATCATACAGCCAAAAATATCGGCATAAGACTCATTCAATGCGCCTGGCTCGTTTTGATACTTCAAGTTTGCCGTGTTTTGAATAACACCATGCGACATTTCATGTCCCGCCACATCAAGTCCACGTGCCAAAGGCAAAAAGGCTGATGAACCATTGCCATAAAACATGGCTTCGCCGTTCCAGTAAGCATTGTCCATAGATTGACCGCCATCGGTTACGTTGATAAAACTTGTAATCGTTCCACCTTTCCCGTTGATAGAGTTGCGGTTGAACGTTGTCCGATAATAATCATAAGCCTTTCCCCCATTGTAGTGGCTCGAAACGGCTTTGGTATTGTTCCAAGCATTGTTTGTCGAGGTAACGTAATAATATGGCCCATCATCCGTGTTGTTATAGTCATACGTTAAGATAGCCCCAATAGGCTTATTCGGCATCTGCGAAGACGCAGTATTATACATAGACCGCGAGGCATCGAGCATATAATATTTTGTACCCACTTGGTAGGTATTGATGGTGCGTGTGAGCCCCATCAAATCCACTGCGTTTGCCGTGAAAGCACCGTCCATCAAAGCTGTATTTGGCGTTTCAACTTGACCTTCTACACCAATAAAATGGGGATTTTGTACCCCCTCAGTATTTATGGGCGAAATAGGTGCTGTTTCCTTTGCTACATCTAAACCATGAATATGTCCTGCAATCGAACAAGAACTGTGGTAAGAGTCCAATATTGCCCCATTCTCCGCATCCACAAAATACTCATAACGGTGCAACACATTGGGATAAGCGACGACATGCCATGTCAAACGTTCCGTATTGCGTTTATCGTTTTTATAAAAAATAACCAATTCGCTGCGCAATTGCTCGCCACCAATTTGTTCTTTTGCTTCAATCGGTAAGGTTTTAAAACCTGTTTTCTTTTCCAAATCGGAACGGACAAGTAATTCTGCTTCTGTGTTCAAGAGGATTGGTTCAAGCTTTCTTACTGAGGGGGTCGGAAAGTACACACCATTAAACAATGTTATCTGACCATTTTTTTCATGGACAATCGCCTCGCTGCCCCAAACAGGTATTTTACCTAAGACTTGCTGCAAACGGATATGTGTTTGCCCAATATCATCCGTTTCAATAGATTTTACGAGAAATTCTTCCGACGGTTTTTTAATTTGAATGGCTTTTGAAAGCGCGTTCAAATACTGAAAAGCCCGTTCCTCAACCGTTTTTAAGGTCGGATACTGAGGGGTCGGCAAAACGCCTTCAATCATCGTTGGCAAACCTGCATCAGACGTTTTAACATCCAAACCGCTTGGCAACAAGGCTGTCCTTTTTTGCAAATAAGGAATAGATTTAATCGCAGAACTGCCAATAAGTGGTTGAGTGGCTATGGGAACGCCCGTTGCAGGCACGTCAAGTTGTTGTGGAAAGCCATGTGGAACGGCTTGTATGTCTTTGTTTTTAAACGGCTTTTGAGACCAGACCATGACCGTGAAAGCCAAAATAGGTAGTAGGAGAAATAATCGTTTCATATTTTAAGTTTTTGATTATCAATAAGTTAAAAAAAAGCTTTCTTTAGTATTAATGTTTTTCTTCTTTATGATGTTCCTTTTTTTCGGGTAATTCAGCACTTAGTTTTTTGTAATAGTCTTCGATATTTTTAGGCGCATGAGTGTCATTGCCACTGCCATCCCAAACAATTTTATTATCCTTTTTGCCTTCTCTTTTCAGAATAACATAATGATAAATATTGCCTGGCACATCATAAAGCCAAGTGTGCAAACGCATGGAATCAACGGTGGCAAAGTAAGTGGCTGCTTTCTTTTTGCCAATTTTTTCGACAATACGTTGCGTTGCAGAATCTTTTTCAATTCTAAGAATATACCCATTTTCAAGCAAAGCATACTCATGCACCTTGCCTGTAAAGCCGCCGCCGTGACCAAAAACGATTTGCGTGGCGGGCATTTTATCAGTCGCTATTTTTTTTGTACAACTGAAAAGTCCTAAAAGCAGTAAAATAATAATGGGAAAAGACACTTGAATACGTGGGGAATTCTTGTAAAGTATCTCTTTGGAGAAAGAGAGATTGGCGAAGTTGAATTTCATATTTATTGATTAATAAAAATTAAGAATGCTTAGAATAGTCTATCAAAAGTACAAAAGGGAATCCGTTTTACTTTGTTTTGATGAAATAAGACGTAAAAAATGACAAAAGAAACACTTTAATGGGAATGATGAATGATAAGTGATGAATGATGAATTTTACTGAGGGGGCTAAAATGGTGTATTCATAAGAAATGGAAGTTATTTTTGGGGTGTTACAAATCACTCTTTGTCATTTCACACCGCCCGGTATTTGGTCAACCCAAACTTCCATTTTGAGTTTTATAATGCTTGGATAACCATTCGTGGTGACTGTAATCGTCGGTTTTTGGGGACCCACTTTATTTTTAGCCGTATATTTTACCAATATTTTACCTTTACCACCTGGAGCGATGGGCATAAGTGGCGGCAAAGGCACAGTACAACCACAAGAGCCTTTTGCGTTGATGATAACAAGGTCGCGGTTGCCTGTATTCGTAAATTCAAAACTTTTTTCAAGAACTGAGTCTTCTTTGATTGTACCCAATTCAAGCAGAAGTTTATCAAATTGTATTTTTGCAATATTAGAAGGGGCTGATTTTTTAGACGCAGTCGAAACAGGTTTTGACCTTATCTTCGCTTTAGTTCCCTTCGTTTGAGCGACTCCTTCAGTAGGTAAAAAGAAGACTATAAGGAAATAGCAGTAAAAACATGTAAAAGCTCTCATTGGAAAAGTATTTTATATGAAAATGGTGTAAATATAGCTTTGTTCAATAAATGAAACAAGTTTTTAAAAATAAATCCTTGTAACTTATTAATAATCAATACTTAATAATTTTGTATAAACTTAAAAACTTTCTAAATCAACGTTTCTGCGCCCTTAGATAATTCCTTTTTTTTGTTAAAAGTATTTAACTTTGAGACTATTTTTAGTCCGTATAGTCACTCATCATTATGGGCTTACGTGCATTCATCGTTCATCATTTATCATTCATCATTACTTATGCCTGCACCAAACCAAAACCTATTTGCCGAATTTCCGCCTATTACGAAAGCCGAATGGATGGCTAAAATCGAAAAAGACCTCAAAGGTCGCCCTTTGTCCGACCTCGATTGGCAGGGAATACCCCCCCTCAGTATTTCGCCCTTTTTACATGCTGATGACTTCACGGAACATCCTGAACCCATTCTCAACAATCATCCATCGAATACTTGGGCAATCGGCGAAGACATAGAAGTTACCGATTTTGTTGCTGCCAATAAACAAACCCTTGCCGCTTTGTTGGCAGGAGTCAATGCCCCGCGCTTCATTTTCGACAAATATCCAACAGAAAATCAGCTGGCTAAGTTGTTAGAAAATGTCGAATTAGACTATATTTCTACACATTTTCAAGCAAAAACAGACAATCGTTCACCGCTTAGTTTTTTAAAAAGTTTTAAAAATATCGCAGGTGAAAAAGCGACAACCTTGAAAGGGGCTGTGCATTACGACCCTTTTGCAAATGGTGGTAGCGATGTAACAGAAGCAACGGCATTGATAAATTGGGCTGCTGAAAATTTGTCTAATTTCGTAGTTATAACGGTCAATTCAGAGCGTTTTAACCAAAATACTGAGGGGGTCGTTTCCGAGTTGTCGAATGCTTTAGCGGCAGGAGAGAGTTATATAAAACAATTGACAAACAATGGTTTAGCTATTGACACCATTCAAAATCGCATCGCTTTTCGTTTTCAAATCGGCTCGTCTTATTTTGTTGAGATTGCTAAAATACGTGCTTTCAAACTGCTTTGGGGCAATGTCCTTTCTGCTTATAATGCTGTACCGACAACACCCCATTTATTCGCTTGCACAACGCCTATTTCGAACGACTTTGATGTCAATATTCATAAAATTCAAGCCACAACCGAAGCCATGAGTGCCGTCCTCGGTGGCATCGAAACCCTGACCGTTGCACCAAGTGAAGCATCGGATTTTGGTCGCCGCATAGCTCGAAATGTGCAACATTTAATGTCTATGGAGTCCTACCTTGACCGCGTCGCTGACCCTTCTGCGGGTAGTTATTATATTGAAAAACTGACGGAACAGTTGGCAGAAGCGGTTTGGCAACAGTTTCAAAAACAAAAATCCTAATAATCAACGCCTGTGTCTGATTCACGCCTAAAAGTTTTCGGCATTCGCCACCATGGTCCAGGTTCTGCTCGGTCATTGCTTCATGCACTTGAAGCGTGGCAACCTGATGCACTGCTGATTGAAGGTCCCACCGATGCGGATAAATTGATAAAACACGTTAGCCATGAGAAATTAAAACCACCTGTTGCCGCTTTGGTTTACAATCCCAAGGATTTGCGTCAAGCATCCTATTTCCCTTTTGCTGAATTTTCTCCTGAATGGCAAGCTATGTTGTTTGGTTTGAAAAGCTCGATTCCTGTTGCGTTTATGGATTTGCCGATGAGTCTTAATTTTTATTTGCAAAATCCAGATGCACCTGCGCAACAAACCCTTGATTTTCAAGATTTTACAGAAAATACTGAGGGGGTCGTTTTTGAAAAAGAAGAAACAAAAATCATCAACGACCCATTGCGTACTCTCGCGGAACTCGCAGGATACACGGACAGCGAACGTTGGTGGGAAGTGACGTTTGAGCAAACAGACAATCCTATTGAAGTTTTTGACATCATTTTGGAGATGATAACGGCTTTGCGCCAAGACCTCAATCGGGCGGAAACAACGGAAACGCTTTTGCGCGAAGCCTATATGCGTCAAACAATTCGGAAAACTTTAAAGACCGATGCTCAACGTATTGCCGTTGTTTGTGGCGCATGGCACGCCCCAGTTTTGGCAAATATGGCTCCATACAAAGAGAAAACGGACAATGATTTAATCAAAAAACTACCAAAAGTAGCAACAGAAGCCACCTGGATGGCTTGGAGTTATGAGCGTTTGGCACGTGAAAGCGGCTATGGTGCGGGAGTCAGCAGCCCTGCATGGTATGATTTATTGTTTTCAAAAAAACAAAATGCCACAGTGCGTTGGATAACCCGCGCGGCGCGTTTGTTGCGGCGCAACGACTTGTCGGCATCGGCGGCGCACGTTGTGGAAGCCGTTCATTTGGCTGAAACGCTTGGGATACTGAGGGGGCATGACATCGCAGGTTTGGAGGAGTTGGAGGAAGCCGTCAAGACCGTAATGTGCAACGGAGCTGATGTGCAAATGAACTTGATTCGACGCAAATTGGTGATTGGTGATGTCGTCGGCAAAGTGCCACCAGAGATTCCGCAAGTGCCTTTGCAACGTGATTTTGAGGCTTCAGTCAAGACCGCACGTTTGACAAAAGAGTATGCGACTTCGGAAGCCGTGACAAAGGAATTGGATTTGCGAAAACCTAATCCATTGATTGCCAGTCATTTACTGCATCGTTTGGCGTTACTCAATATTCCGTGGGGCAAGCCGATGAAAGGCTCGCGTTACAAACTCGGTTCGTTCAAAGAAACGTGGAAATTGCATTGGCGACCTGACTATACGATTCGCTTGATTGAAGCAGCGCAATGGGGCAACAAAGTAGAACAAGCCGCCACCGCGTTTGTACAAAAACAAGCTGAAACGGTGGATAAACTACCCGCTTTGACGCTTTTGGTTGAAAAAACACTGGATGCCAACTTGCCTAAAGCGTTGCCCAAACTCATACAACGCATGCAATCCTTAGCGGCTTTGACGGAAGATGTGGTGATTTTGATGGAAGCCTTGCCGCCACTTGTCCGCATTTTGAAGTATGGCAATGTGCGTGGCACAGATGCCGCCGCCGTTCGGTTTGTGGTGCAAGAGATTCTGCCGCGTATATTTGTCGGATTGCCGCCAGCCTGCTTGAATACCGATGATGAAGCTACCGAATTGATTTTCAATCAGATACAAAGCACACACGCAGCTTTGAATTTGTTGGGAGACCTCACTTATACTGAGGGGTGGCTACGCAGCCTTCGTTTGGTCGTTGATTTAAAAAATTGTCATGGCAAATTGACGGGTGGTTGCACCCGCATTCTGTTCGATAAATCTGTTTTGAACATCGCTCAAACGGCAGTCAAAATGCGTTACGCCCTTGCGCCGATGAATGAACCGACCCAATCGGCTGCTTGGCTCGAAGGCTTTTTATATGGCAGCGGACTGCTTTTGATACATCATCCTACCCTTTGGCAAGTCCTCGATGAATGGGTTTCGGAAACGGATATGACCCGTTTGGAAAACCTATTGCCGTTGTTGCGGCGCACGTTCTCAACGTTTTCAAAATCGGAAAAAGCGAAGTTGTATGCTTTGGCGAATCAACAGAAAAGGCATTTTCAAGGACAAAAGATGACCCCTCAGTATTTTTATGATGTGCAACGAGCAGAAGGGGTTTTGGCGACGGTGCGTGGGTTTCTGTGAGTTATGGGTCAAAGACCCACAGAATAGGACGGTTCGGTTAAAAAACCGAATCAAGCATCGTTGTTCGTTGTTGTTGGTTTGCGGTGTTTTAGGAATAGCCTGTGCCAACGGGTTGAACCATAATTTAATACCTACTTTTAGTTAAAATAATTGTGTATTCAATATTTTGATAGAAATTGCTTTTCATTTCAATTATTCAATCACCAAATTAAAGCTTCGATACATGAAGAAACGTATTATACTTCTCGCTACATTTATTGCCTTTACCCATTTCCTCTATGCTCAATGGCAACCCACAAAGGGAGGTACTGCGGGCGGTGTTGTTAAATGCTTCATCAAAAAAGGGGATAGACTGTATTTAGGAGTGACTAATAGTAGTTACGGTTTGTTAGAGTTAAATAGTTCAGATATGACTTGGAAAACCGTGTCGTTGGG
>JANLQI010000343.1:0-52101 GCA_031367705.1 Saprospiraceae bacterium
CATACCCAAACCCTTCAAAGACTTTTGCAATTCCTTTGAACAATCGCCATCCATGCCTGCGATAATCCTATCCATGAACTCAATAACATGAATTTTAGTCCCCAAACGCGCATAAACAGAGCCCAATTCTAAACCAATCACACCCGCGCCAATGATGACCATAGACTTAGGCACTTCTGTGATATTCAAGGCTTCGGTAGAGGTAATGACTCGTTTTTTATCATAATTAAAATTGGCAGGAACAATCGGTTTTGAACCCGTAGCGATGATGGTTTTGTCGGTTTCGATTTCTTCAACCGAGCCGTCCGCTTTCGTAATCGCTATTTTATTTGCCGTAACAAATGAGCCATGACCCGTGTAAACTGTCACTTTATTTTTTTTCATCAAAAACTCAACGCCTTTGCACGTTTGGTCAACTACATCGTTTTTGCGCTTGACCATTTGAGGCATATTCACATCAATTGCGCCTTTTATATCAATGCCATGCGTCGTAAACGTATGCGTTGCATTGTGATAATGTTCGGAAGAATCCAAAAGTGCTTTAGACGGAATACAACCCACATTCAAACACGTACCGCCCAACGTCGAATAACGTTCAATAATGGCTGTTTTCAAGCCTAATTGTCCGCAACGAATCGCTGCCACATAGCCACCAGGACCAGAACCAATAATAGTTACATCGTATTTCATAAGTATAATTAATGATGAATGATAAAATATGAATGATGAATACTCTTGATAAACAATGATTTATCGTTCAATGTTTATCGGTCATCATTCTATAAGTTGAACATATATAGAAATCTCGATGCAAAGGTAGTGACCCCCTCAGTATTTTTATAATTTTAGAGCGAAAAGGAAAAAATAAGAGAGATACTTTGCTTTCAATGGTAAACGTTTGTATTTTTATCAAAAATTTAAAAAAAATGAGCATGACCACAACGATTTTCGAACCCGTTTTATCCGATTACGAACTTGAAAGAGGTAAACCTATGCCAGACTTAAACCATTCTATTATTCAAAGGCGGCTGCTCTTACGCTTTGACCGTCGTTATGAAAACCGTTTTATGATTTTACCTGAAATTAATGTAAAATTATTAAAACGAGATCGGGTGCCAGATTTGGCAGTTTATCCGCCATTGGCGTTCAATCCACGTCATAACCAATTGGTTATGACCCAATTACCTATCTGCGCTATTGAAATTTTATCAGAAATGCAAAAACTGTCAGATTTGATGACAAAAAATGATGAATATTTTGAAGCTGGTGTTCTTTCATATTGGTTGGTTTTACCGCATTTACAATCAATATATGTGTTTAATTCTGCTGATGAATATGAGGTATTTACTCGAAAAGATATTTTAAAAGATAAAGTTTTGGATATTGAATTGGATTTATCAGAGATTTTTAATTAATAATCTCACTGATTAAACGTCTGCGCCAACAAATCATCAATCAATATCTTCTTATCACTTCCTGCATTCCAAAAACGTACTACAACGTTGTCAAAATCCACTTTCGGCACTTTTGCATCGAGCCAAACGGTGCGTGTTTCGTTATCACCCATCAATCGTTGTGGTCTAACCATATTTGTTCTGACAACATCATTGCCTTTTTTGAATTCTATGATGAATTGGGTCATTGCCCAAAAGTTACCTTCTTTTATCGTTGTGCGGAAAGTAGCTTGTGCGCGCAGCCATTTTTTGCCTTTTATGCTTTTTATACTGAGGGGGGGCAAATTGTAATCTAATGATACTTGATTAGCCTCATCGAGGAACAACCAACGGTTTCCATCAATAAT
This sequence comes from Saprospiraceae bacterium, assembly GCA_031367705.1. Taxonomy (GTDB): domain Bacteria; phylum Bacteroidota; class Bacteroidia; order Chitinophagales; family Saprospiraceae; genus JAAFJT01. Next base: position 1,802 of record JANLQI010000343.1, read on the forward strand.
TTCACTGTTTTTCAAGGAATCTGCTTCAAAATGATGCTCAAAAACAGTTTCTAAGTCCGTTGCATCGGTCAACATAAACGGTAAATCGTATTTGTTATCGAGCAATTTTTGCGCTTCCAAAGGCACGTCACAACGCCCGATGATGCGCCGCAGATAGGCTTGAGTCGTTTCGTCGCGCCACAAACCACCTTGATGTGCTTGATAAACCCACCATAAATTGAAGTAAAGACAAATGCCGACAGCGATACCAAATAAAATTCTGCGTGCCTTTTTTTCAAAAACTATTTCTAAAAAACAAGCAAAAGGCAATGCAAGCATCGGCATCACTTGAATCATCTGCCGTTGTCCGAGACTACCGCCGTACCACCAAATATTGTGAGCAAACGACACGTATATAAATAAGAGTATAAATAGAAAATTTGCCCAAAACAATTCCTTCCGCTTTTTATACAAATGGTAAAATCCAACAAGCGAAAACAGCATAATAGGCGTATAAACAAGCCACCCACGCCTTGAACTGAACAAACCATCCAAAATATGCGGGCTACCCCATTCCATCCAATCCTCTTTGCCATAGCTGTTGTACAAAAAATGACCCGACGACCATTTCCAATAAATCAACTGAATTGAACCCAAAACGCCAATAATAACAGCCGTTAAAAGGAATTTAGAAAAATGGTTTTTTATAAAAACTAAGCGATTTTCAACCGATTTTTTGTCAAAAATGCCCCATAACGCAGGAACTATGACGACAATCAGCTCCGTCGGGCGAGACAAAACAGCTAAACCGATGCACAAACCAATACTTGCAGCCGTACTTAATTTAGGGTTTTCATAAAATTTTATCGTTTGCCAAAGCATCAATGTATAAAGCGTAAAAATATAGGTATGCGTCATAGCGGAACTGATTGCCGCATATTCCAAGTAGTTAGTTGTGAATACATAGAGTAATAAAATAGTCGCAACGACCCCCTCAGTATTTTGAGAATTTGAAAGCAATTTTAAGAGTAATTTTCTCAAATAAAACAGCCCCACAAACGACCACAACAAACTCCAAAAACTAATCGCAAATTGATAAGGTGCAGAAAAACCATCGGCTGCATAGCCCAAAGGTTTTGTCAAGGCATGAGCTACAAAAAACGCAGGGGCGTACATAATTGCCATACCTGAGGTGTATTTCATCACCAAATTGCCATTTGAGGAAGGTAAAGCCGAATAAAAACCACCGCCTTGTGGTTGATATTTGGCATCAAGCGCTTCATGAAAAGCGACTTTTTTCAAGTCTTTATATATGAAAATGGCTGGCAAATAGTAATAATAGCCGCAGACATCGTAGCTCAAAGTGGCTTCGCCTTGTGGTTTTTGCCATTTTGGATAAAAAAACAAATTGGCATAAGCCAAAATAGCGATGCAAATGATGTAAGCGATTTTAGAAGGTGTCATGTCCCGTTTCGTTTTAGAACGGAAATGTCCGATTTTTTTGGGGTTTGGCAAAACTACCCCCTCAGTATTTTTATAAAACAGGGCATAAAATCAAGGAGTTACTTCATTGAGACAAAGGAAAAGAGACTTGAACATCTACTACGGAACTAATTAACACCATGTTTTCAACTTTACAAACTGGCTCAAGGTCGGTAATATCATAACTGGCAATGTGTTTTATAGCATGTTTCTGACAATTGGCGATGATTAAGGCATCGTTTGGTAGTAAATTGTAACGTTCCATCAGGTTTGCCGAAGCATCAACGAAATGAGCATCGTCCATCAAAAAATCAAATAAATTAAGGAATTGTTGCGGTTGGTGAAATTGCATAATACCGCTAATAGCACCCGATGTTTTCAAAGTAAGTGGTGCTTTGCTACCATAAGCAGCCAAAGCGTGAAAATAAAACTCACTAATGACAATTTGACTGATGAAAAGAGTAAATTTTTCATCGTTGAGTAAGTAGTCTAATAGGTCTGTTTTAGCACCTTTTACATATTCCACAAGGATTGAACTGTCTAAAAATATTTTGTTATTGCTCATAAACATCGAGTTTTGATGTGTCATAGGCAGGATTCGCAGAGGATTTGAATTGTTGCGCAACTACAAAACGGGAGGTTTGTAGAGGGGTTTCAGGTTTGAAATGTTGTAATGTTTCGTCTAAGTTCTCCTCCTTTGCTAATATTTTTTGTTTCAATTTCTCTATAAAAAGAACAAAGGCTTCGTTATCTACCCATTGTTTGTCAATAGATAAAATGAATTGATTTTCTGTGGTACGAATAGAAATTGGTTGCATAGCTTCAATTTTTTTTACAAAGTTAGTTGTTTTTTCTTAAAGTTTTCAAACCTGTTTTATTGCCTAAAAACACTGTTTTTTATAAAACTTTTTGACCAAATAAGCTGTTACACAACTCATTAATATATAAACATCAAAGTCAATCTATTGAAAATCAACATCTTTTGGTTTCGCAGAGACCTACGACTCAATGACAATGCAGGACTTTATCACGCCTTGAAAAGTGGTCAGCCTGTCTTACCCATTTTTATTTTTGACAAAAACATACTCGATGATTTGGATGACCAAACCGATGCGCGGGTCACTTTTCTGTATGATACTTTGACGGAATTGAAAACCGATTTAGAAAAATTGGGCTCAACTTTATACGTCGCCTACGGAAAACCTTTGGCCGTTTGGCAAGACCTAACGGCTCAATTCGACATCGAAGCAGTGTTTACAAACCACGATTATGAGCCTTATGCTTTGCAACGCGACACGGCAGTTATAGCATTTTTAAATTCAAAAAATGTTGATTTTCAAACATTTAAAGACCATGTTATTTTTGAATATTCAGAAGTAACAAAAGATGATGGTTTGCCTTATACTGTCTTTACGCCATATAGTCGTAAGTGGCGCACCAAATTGGAAAGCCAAATGACAGACCATAACGGGCAGCAAATTTCGTTTTATTTAAAGCCTTATCCGACAGAAGCCTATTATTCAGCATTTGTACAAACGACTCAAACTGAGGGGGTGACTTCAAGTCACCCCCTCAGTAGTGTCTCTATTCCGACACTTGGAAGTATGAATTTCAAGCGGTCAAGCATCAAAATTCCTTCAAAAACCATAGCCCGAAGCATTGTTGAAAACTATGATAAAACCAGAGATTTTCCAGCTTTGGCACAAGGCACATCTAAATTAGGCATTCATTTTCGTTTTGGAACGATTTCGATTCGTGAAAAAGCGTTGACAATGCAAGGCTTGAACGAGACTTATTTGAATGAGTTGATTTGGCGTGATTTCTATTCCATGATAATCCAACATTTCCCACACATAGGCGCAGGAAGGGCTTTTCGACCTGAATATGAGTTGATTCAGTGGGAAAATGACGAAAATAAGTTCCAAAAGTGGTGTGAAGGCAAAACGGGCTATCCGCTTGTAGATGCGGGCATGAGGGAACTGAACGCGACGGGTCACATGCACAACCGTGTCCGTATGGTCGTTTCCAGTTTTCTGACAAAACACTTGTTGATAGATTGGCGTTGGGGCGAAGCCTATTTTGCTAAAAAATTGCTGGATTACGATTTTGCATCAAACAACGGCGGTTGGCAATGGGCAACGGGTTGTGGCACAGATGCCGCACCGTATTTCCGCATTTTTAATCCCGAAGCGCAATTGCAAAAATTTGATAAAGACGGTGCATATACACGTCGTTGGGTGACAGAATGGTTGACCCCTCAGTATCCGCACCCAATTGTTGACCATAAAATGGCAAGAGAAAAGTGTTTGGCGACTTATGTGGCTGCCTTGAAAAAGTGAATTTAAAACGTAATTTTACACCTCATTTTTCTTGTTATAAATCACAACGCAATGAATATCAAAGATATAACACAATTTTTAGAAAAAATAGCACCCCCTCAGTATCAAGAGGGTTACGACAATGCGGGGCTTATTGTCGGCGACCCAATGACCGAAATAACAGGTGTTTTGGTCTGTTTGGACTCCATTGAAACGATTATTGAAGAAGCTATTGAGCGAGGATGCAACCTCGTTGTGGCGCATCATCCTATCGTTTTCAAGAGTTTGAAGCGTTTTACTGGCAAAAATTATGTCGAACGGACGATTATCAAAGCCATAAAAAACGACATTGCGATTTATGCCATTCACACCAATTTAGACAACGTTTTACATTCGGGCGTAAACACAAAGATTTGCGAGCGATTGGGTTTGACGAATTGTCGAATCCTTGCACCGAAGCGTCAAACGTTGATGAAATTGACCACGTTTGTGCCTTATCCACAAACAAAAGAAGTGTTGAACGCACTTTTTGCCGCAGGCGCAGGTCAAATTGGCAATTACAAAAATTGCAGTTTTCGTACTGAGGGGGTCGGTACATTCCGTCCTACGGGTGCAGCGAACCCGACAATTGGCGTTTTAGATAAAGACGAAGCCGTTGCAGAAGCGCGTATTGAAGTTGTTTTTGACCAATTTTTAGAAAAAAAGGTCATTTCTGCCTTAAAAAACGCGCATCCTTATGAGGAAGTCGCTTACTATCTGCACGTTTTAGAAAATGAAAATTTAGAAGTCGGTAGTGGTATGATAGGCGACATTGAGGAGATAACGGAGATAGATTTTTTGTTACTTTTAAAAATGAGTATGCACGTTTCGTGCGTCAAACACACAGCCCTTTTAGAGAAAAAAGTCAAAAAAATAGCTGTTTGTGGCGGTGCGGGTGGCTTTTTACTCAATCAAGCGATTGCAGCTGGTGCAGATGTTTTTGTAACCGCTGATTACAAGTATCACGAATTTTTTGATGCCGATAGTAAAATTGTGATAGCCGATATTGGTCATTTTGAAAGCGAACAATTTACAATTGACTTGTTAAGTGACGTTTTACAAAAAGAATTTGAGAAATTAAATGTTTTTTCTACAAAAAATATTACAAACCCCGTGAATTATCTGTAAATTTGCGGGGTTTTTCAGAGCCAAAGGTTTTTTGAAGAAATGATGAATGATAAATAATGAATGATAAATTTGCAAAACGTTGATTTTCAAGTGCTTTGCAAAACCATTCATCGTTCATCATTTATCATTCATCATTACTTAACTCTGTACTTCAACGACATAAAAAATTAATAAGAATATGGCAACAGCAAAAAATAGTAAAGAACTGACGACGGCGGAAAAATTGCGCCAACTCTATGAACTTCAATTGATTGACTCTGAATTGGATGAACTTCAAAACATGAAAGGCGAATTGCCTATGGAAGTCAACGACTTAGAGGACGACATCGCTGGTTTGGAAACGCGGACTCAAAAAGCTGACCAAGCCATGAGTGAATTGGATGCGGAAGTCAAAAAGCAAAAAGAAAACATCAAAATGGCAGAAGCTTTGATTGAGCGTTATAAAAAACAGCTTGACAATGTGAAAAATAACCGTGAATTCGATGCCTTAAACAAGGAAATCGAGTTGCAAGAATTGGATATGCAATTAGCTGACAAACGCATTCGCGAAGCACAACGCAACAGCGAAGCGAAAAAAGAAACGGCTGATGTCGCACGCAAACGCCTTGAAGTCAAGTTGAAAGAACTTGAAACAAAAAAGGTGGAATTGCAAAAAATCCTTGAAAAAACGGAAAAAGAAGAAGAAAAACTACGCAAAAAGTCTGATAAAGCGCGTAAAACAATTGAAGACCGTTTGTTGAAATCGTATGACAGAATCCGTACTTCTTACCGCAATGGTTTGGCAGTTGTGTCTGTTCATCGGAGTTCTTGCGGCGGTTGCTTCAACCACATTCCACCGCAATTGCATTTGGAAATTGGTTTGCACAAAAAAATCGTTGCTTGTGAACACTGCGGTCGTATTTTAGTTGAAGACAGTATCATGGAAGAAGAAGTTACTGCATAAGTTAAAAAACGATAAGTGAAAAATACAAGGGGCAAAGTGCGGTTAGACGTATTTTGCCCCTCATTTTTTGAAGAAATCAATTCAAAGTCATGTCTTATAAAATCAAAGAAATATTCTACACACTACAAGGTGAGGGCGGGCAAGCAGGACGTGCTGCAGTTTTTTGCCGATTCACAGGTTGCAACCTTTGGACAGGGCGTGAAAAGGACAGAGATAAAGCCGTTTGCCAATTTTGTGATACGGATTTTGTCGGTACAAATGGATTGAACGGTGGGAAATATAAAACAGCGAAAGAGGTCGTAGCAAAAGTCAGTGAAGTTTGGGGTGACACGAATGTAGGCAAACCTTATGTCGTATGCACAGGCGGCGAACCTGCTTTGCAGCTTGATGATGCACTTGTTGCCGCTTTTCAAGAAGCGGGTTTTGAAGTAGCGATTGAAACAAATGGTACTTTACCGCTTGCAAAAGGCATTGATTGGGTCTGCGTGAGTCCAAAAGCAGGTACTGACCTTAATATACTGAGGGGGTCGGAATTGAAATTGGTGTTTCCACAAGTCGGTGCTGAACCTGAATTGTTCGCGCATCTCGACTTCGATTTTTACTATTTGCAACCTATGGACGGTGCTTTTCAAGCCATAAACACGCAATTAGCCTTAGATTTTTGTTTAAAAAACCCACAATGGCGGTTGAGTTTGCAGACGCATAAGATATTGAGTATTCCATAATTTTTAAAATGACAGACTTTTACAATTCATTGATAGTCATAATTTTAGAAATTGTCCAACTTTTTAAAAAAGACTTTGTTAACTTTGCAAAACATAAAAATTCATTTGTCATTTTAAAACCAATCGCAACGTGGCAACACTCTTAACTAAAACAACAGACGGCATAACGGTAAGCGTCGAAACGAATTATCAATACGATTATAGCCGTCCGATAGAGCATAAATATATTTTTGCGTACCGCATTTTTATCAAAAATAACAGCGATTATACTGTTCAGTTGATGTCCCGTCATTGGTATGTCTATGATTCAAATGGTCTGATGCGAGAAGTTGAGGGTGAAGGTGTTATTGGTTTAGTGCCGATTTTAGCACCAAATGAGTCGCATGAATACATTTCGTGGTCGCATTTGTTTACCGATATGGGTAAAATGCACGGCTATTACACCTTTGTTCGGCAGATTGATGGTGCGTCGTTTCAAGTAGTGATTCCAGAATTTCACTTAGTTGCACCTTATAAATTGAATTGACGTTCAATAGAAATATGGTATTTTAATAATGATGAATGATAAATGATGAACGATGAATAACGCAAGCTATTTATCGTTTATCGTTTATCGTTCATCATTTATCATTCATCATTCCCTTATTCATTCCTTTCTTTTTATGAAAAATAACATATTTGCTGCCCTTTTTCTGGCTTTTACTTTCTTATTGACCGCTTGCGGAAAAGAAAAAATCGTTTTTGAAAAAGAGTATCCTATCCCAAACAGTGCGTGGACTTACGCCGATACGCTCAATTTCGCTTTTGATATTGTGGACACGATGGCACTTTATGACATTGTTGTACATATAAAACATCGGTCAGACTACGGTTTTCAGAATCTTTACACCCGTATTTCTACAAAATTTCCGACAGGTGACAGAAGAAGCCAAACCTTAAATTTCGACCTTGCCGACAATACAGGCAAATGGATGGGCAAAAAAAGCGGTGATAATCGGGATTTTGAAGTCAAAATTCAAGAAAATGCGTTTTTCAATCAAACAGGACAGCATGTCATAACGCTTGAACAAATGATGCGGGTGTCTTCTCTTTCTGGCATCGAACGCATTGATTTGCAAGTGATTGATAAAGGTGATAAACGGAAATTGGGCGAAGAAAATCAAGGGAAAAAGGTAAAGAAATGACCCCCTCAGTATATTTATAAAAATATTTCAATCAGTATAAATCAGTGATTATTATGAATTTAGAAGAAAAAATTCAAAAAGACCTCATTACGGCGATGAAAGCCAAAGACGAAAAGGCTTTACGGGCTGTTCGCGCCATCAAAGCGGCTATTTTATTGTTCAAAACAAGCGGTACAAATGCCGAACTCGATGAAGATGCCGAGATAAAAATGCTGCAAAAAATGGTTAAACAGCGTAAAGAATCATTGTCAATTTTTGAACAACAAGGACGTGAGGCATTGGCACAAACCGAACGCGAAGAAATCGAAGTGATTGAGCAATATTTGCCACAACAATTGAGCGAAGAAGAAATCGAAGCGACGATTAAAAATATTATTTCTGAAACAGGCGCATCGAGTATGAAGGACATGGGTAAAGTGATGGGTGCTGCCAATAAAGCCTTTGCTGGACAAGCCGAAGGCGCAGTGATTTCAGCGATTGTTAAGCGGTTATTGGCATAAAAGCCTATTTTTTAGAAAAAAATGTCCTTTTTTATGCCCAAATTTCTCAAAAAACAACTTCGTCATTGCGAGGTACGAAGCAATCTTATTAATGGACACAGAAATTTTTATAGTCTGCTAAGTCCTAACAGATTGCTTCGTACCTACTAATGACGCACTGTGTTTTTAGTGAGGCGATGATTTTAAATCATCGCCTCACTTGTCCGCGTCATTTCGTTTTAAACGGTTCATTTTTGTGAGTCGTAGTGCCTCGCAATGACGGAGTTGTTTTTTATAGAGAAGGAATTATTAAAACTTACGCATTTTAAAAATCCGTTTAAACCTGTGGTAGAAGAAAAAATAATTTTCAACGTCGAAGATATTGATTTTGAACTCGAAAATACTGAGGGGGTCATTTCGTGGATTGAAAAAGTGGTTGCCTTAGAAAAAAAGCGCATTGGCGGCATCAGCTACATTTTTTGTAGCGACGACTACCTCCTCAAACTCAATATGGAGTACCTCGACCACGATACATTGACCGATATTTTGACGTTTCCCTACAACCGCAGCCCGTTGGAAGGTGATATTTTTATCAGTATTGACCGTGTTAAGGACAATGCCAATGACTTAAATATATCTTTTGAAACGGAACTACACCGCGTCATCATTCACGGCGTTTTGCACCTCTGCGGCTACCTTGACGAGACGGACGAACAGGAGGCTTTGATGCGTCAAAAAGAAGATGAAGCCCTATTGTTATTGGAAAATTGAAATTTTGATATACTTTTGTGTTTTTGACCACTGATTGGGCTGATACGACTGATTTTCACTGATTTTCTATTTTGTCATCCTGTAAGGAACTAAAAGAAAATCAGTGAAAATCAGTCACATCAGCCCAATCAGTGGTCAAAACAAATCTTAAAAAATCATAAAATCATGCTATACGACCACATCCAAGAAGCCCTCGAATACATCAGATTATACACCGATTTCACACCTAAACACGGCATTGTCCTCGGCACAGGCTTAGGCAATTTGACCGATGAAATGTTGATTGCTTGTGAAATTGAGTATCAAGACATTCCTCATTTCCCTATTTCGACGGTTCAAAGTCATAAAGGAAAACTCGTTTTTGGCTATTTGAATGGTACAGCGGTGGTCGTTATGGCGGGACGTTTTCATTATTATGAAGGTTATACGGCGCAACAAGTGACTTTCCCGATTCGTGTTTTGAAGGCTTTGGGCATCGAAACGCTCATTATTACCAATGTGGCGGGCAGTACAAATGTCGATATTGAAGCAGGTGATATTGTTTTTGTCAGTGACCACATCAATTTACAACCTGATAATCCATTGCGTGGTGAGAACGATGAAAGGCTCGGTGTGCGGTTTCCAGACATGAAAAACGCTTATGATAAAGCATTGATAAACAAAGGATTAGAGATTGCAAGACAGCATGATATTTTAGTACACAAAGGCGTATATGTCGCGTTACAAGGACCGAATTTAGAGACCCCTGCGGAGTATTATTTTCTTCATCGTATCGGTGGTGATTTGGTGGGTATGTCCACCGTTCCCGAAGTTTTAGTCGCTCGTCATGCCAATTTGCGGACGATGGTAATTTCAATCGTTTCTAATAAATGTTACCCAATAGAAGAAATAAAAGAGACGACAGTTGAGGACGTTATTGCCGTTGCGACAAAAGCAGAACCTAAAATGCGGTTGATTATCAAGGAGTTATTGAAGTATTGATGGAACATCCCAATATAGCCGGAAGGTTGTCATTGGGTGTCAAATTCGGCTAAAATGTCTTTAACATTGAACGTACAATCATCCGTCACTTCAACGCTTTCAGCCCAATCAAAAATTTCCCAACGTTTCCCTATTTCCGCAACCATGACTTGTTCGGTATCGGTATAAACCCAAATGACTTTTTGAATACCATTGGCGTGAAGGTGTTTGGTTTTTTCGAGATAGTAAACGGGTAAGTCCGTTGCATCGGCTTTGGTGTCAACCTCTATGACAATTTCTGGCGTTTCATTCGCATATTTATTGTAAAGCGAATGGATAGATGCTTTGGGAAACAGGGCAATATCGGCTGCTCGCCAATCACCTTTATTGAATTTCAGACCTGTTTCATTGGTACTGAGGACGTATTTTTTACGCAATTGTAGATGTAAAGTCGCAAAAATTTCACCAACCAAAACACCTTGAAGGAGGGAAGAAGCCATGATTTGTTCAATTGTTTTCTCACCACGCACGACATCTTGCCACCCACGATAGTAGATAGGTTTGCCATTGACCATTTCATAAATCAAGGCTTCTGGCACTTCAATATCGCTCTTTGCATGAGGTATTGTGTATGTTTTTATAGCTGCTGCATTTTCCATTTTATGCTAATTTCAGACAAATTTGACATTTTTAAAGCATTTTTTCAAGTTTTATTTTATTTATTTCAGGCTTCAAGGTTAACTTTTCTTCAAAAAAGCCACTTTCAAACCTAATAAAATCAAAACAACACCCGTAAATTTCTCTTGCCATTTTACAAACGCTGGATGTTGATGTAAAAAATTACCCGCTTTGCCAAACGCAAGGGCGACGAGGGCATTGACCACAGTGCCTGAAAAATTGAACCACAAACCCAACATCAAAATCAAAAAGCCCAAGCGGTCATACTGAGGGGGTACGAATTGCGGTAAAAAAGCTAAGAAAAACAAAGCAACTTTTGGATTCAATACATTGGTGACGACACCTTGTTTGAAGACTTCAAAATGCGTTTTTTCTTTTTTAAGTATTTGAATATCAAATTTTTGTGTTTTTGAAAAAATGCTTTTGATACCAATATAAATCAAGTAAGCCGCCCCTAAATATTTTATCGTTTCAAACAAAAAAGCGGATTTTGCGACAATCGCTGAAATGCCTACGACTGCCGCAAAAATATGCACCAAACATCCCACCGCAATGCCCAAAGCTGCCATAATGCCCGCCCGAACACCGTGACTTGTCGCATGAGTTGCGACAAAAATCATATCATTGCCTGGCGTAATATTGAGCATCAAGGCAGCAAAAGCGAAAACGCTGAATGTCTGTATATCCATTTTTTTTAATTGATAATGTATAGTTGATAATGGATAATGTGTGGCTCGTAAGTGTTTGACAATCAAATAAATACCAACCACGAATTATCCATTATCCATTATCAACTATACATTAGCTAAACCGTTTTTTCTTCCCAAATAGCGCAAAGATTGACAATCATCTCCACCGATTTTTCCATGTCTTGAATGGAGACAAACTCATGCCGCGAGTGAATCGCTTGTTCGCCTGCAAACAAATTGGGGCATGGCAGACCCATAAATGACAAACGTGAACCGTCTGTTCCACCACGAATCGAACCTAATTTAGGCGTTAAACCCGACCGTTTTGTCGCTTCTAAGGCGTATTCTGTTACGTGTGGATATTTATCGAGCATCACTTTCATGTTGCGATATTGCTCTTTTACGGTCAATTCAGCTTTTGAAAATGGGTAATTAGTCATGACTTTATCCATAATACCCCTCAGTATCGTCGCCTTTTCAGCCAATAAAACATCATCAAAATCACGTAAAATGAAAGAGATTTCAGCATTTTCCAAGCTGCCCTCGATTTTTACAGGATGAATAAAGCCTTGTTTCCCGTCCGTTGTTTCGGGTGTCAAGTGGTCTTTTGGCAAAGCTGCCACGATGTCAGATGCAATTTTTATCGCATTTTCCATTTTACCTTTGGCATAACCTGGATGTGCTGCCACGCCTTGAATCGTAATTTTTGCCGCATCGGCAGAAAAGGTTTCATTTTCGATGTCGCCAATTGGGCCTCCGTCGAGGGTATAACCGAAATCGGCACCGAGTTTTTGGATATCTACTTTGTCCACGCCACGTCCAATTTCTTCATCGGGTGTAAACAAAACGCGAATTTTGCCGTGTTTTACTGAGGGGGTGTTGAGGAGTTGAAAAACAGCATCCATAATTTCAGCTACGCCTGATTTATCGTCTGAACCCAGCAATGTCAAGCCGCTTGCTGTGATAATATCGTTACCGATTTGTGTTTTCAAATAAGGATAATCCGCCAAGCGAATAACTTGCGTCGTGTCGTCAGGCAAAACAATGTCCTGTCCTTGATAATTGGCGTGAACAATCGGTTTTACGCCCGTTCCACTCGCATCGGGAGCAGTGTCCACATGGCTGCAAAAGCAAATCGTTGGCACATTCGGCTTGTCGGTATTGGCAGGAACGGTGGCATAGACGTAGCCATGCTCGTCCATTTCAGCGTCTTCAATGCCCATCGCTTTGAGTTCTTCAACCAAAAGGCGGCTTAGATTTTTCTGTTTTTCGCTCGAAGGCGTAGTGTTGCTCATCGGGTCGGCTTGTGTGTCAATTTGCACGTAACGGAGGAAACGCTCGGCTACGGTGTGTTGGAAATTTATATTTAACATACTTCTTAATGTATTAGGTGTTGAGAATGTATATTTTAGGCAGCGAAAACGTTCGGGGAGCTTTTGAAGCTCCCCGAACGTGGTTGAATTTACTTCACATAAATATTAATAAAAACTGGAAAATGGTCACTAAAACCACCTCTATAAATCGGACCCGTATAAGTCCGATTCGGTAAACGATTACCCGCTTTGTCTTTAAAAATAATAAAATCAGGGCTGAAAACCGTCTCTTCATCTTTAGCCGTCGTTTTTGAACGTGCATCGAGAAACGTACCACTGACGATGATTTGGTCAAGCACATCCCAACCTTTATAGTATTCAGTGCCTTCGCCGCGCCTTTGAATAGCTGCACCGAGATTGTATAAAGCTGCCGACGGCACATCTTTTGCCGTTTCACGTTGCCATTGTGCTGCGCCCAAAGTTTTTGTCAGACTGATATTGTCGGGATGGTCATTGAAATCACCCATAATGACGATACGTGCATTCGGATTTTTTTGAAATGCTGAATCCACCGCTTTGCGTAGCACGGAAGCGACATAAACCCGCTTCGGTTCGCTTTCCTCTGCACCGCCCCGACGACTTGGGAAGTGATTGACAAAAACTGTCAGTTCAATGCCCCCCCTCAGTAAACCGTTCACTTCGAGTATGTCGCGGGTTTTATCGTCAGCAGTAGGAAATTTTATAGCGTGTGCTTTTTGTTTTTTGACTTCAAACTCTGATTTTCGATAAATCATGGCGACATCAATGCCGCGTTCATCGGGACTTTCAAAATGTGCGATACCGTAATTTTTTGAAGCGAGTGCTGGCTGAGCGATTAAATCCTCGATGACACGACGATTTTCAACCTCTGCCATACCCATAATTGTAGGGAAATTCATGGCTTCGACAACTCGTGCGATGTTTTTTTGTTTAGCAAAATAACGCTGTGTATTCCATTTCAAACTGGAATTGGGCATGTATTCCGAGTCAAGTGTATTCGGTGAATCAATGGTATCGAATAGATTTTCGACATTGTAAAAGGCTAAACGGAATGAATCTTTGGCATCTTGAAAACTCAAAGGACGGCTAAAATCAAGTGGCACGGTTGCTGATTTGACGACAATAGACTTTTGTTGTGTATCACAACTTTCAAGCACAAGGAGGCAAAAAGTGAAAGAAAACAAGCAAAAAGCAAGGGAAAACAGGCGGATTTTTACATTTTTCATTAGATGTGATTTGATTTAAAATTTAAAACAATTTGATTTTCGTAAAACAAAAGTTTTAAAATGAGTGATTACTTTTTAGAAAAAACTTATTTTTGAGCAAAAATAGAATTTATCAGCCATAAAGGTAATGATGAACGATAAATGATAAATGATGAATTTGCAAAACATAGTTTCCAAGTACTTTGCAGGTTAAATTTTGGCAATTTATTTTTTCATTAATCCTTACAAGGGTTTTATAAGAATACCCTTACGGTACTGGAAAATTCAACATTCATAACTCATCATTTATCATTAAAAAAATGCCTATTCTAAGCCAATCCTATTTTGATTTTTTTTCTGACCTCGCACTCAATAATGAACGCGAATGGTTTCATGCCAACAAAAAACGCTATGAACGGGACGTCAAAGAGCCATTTTTACGCCTTGTTGAAGCTGTTGTGGCTTCATTACACGATACTGAACCAAACCTTGGGCTTGTGCCATCGAAGCAAATGTTGTTTCGTATCAATAGAGATATTCGTTTTTCAAAAGATAAACGACCATATAAGGAGCATCTTTCGGCATCAATTGCTCGATTCGGTACGAAGGACAAACTCTATCCAGGGCATTATATGCAGGTATCTTCGGGTGAGTCTTTCTTGGCGGGTGGTGCGTATTGGTTTGAAGAAAAAGAGATGTTGCTGCGTGTGCGGCGTTATATAATGGACAATCACGACCGTTTTTTAAGCCTACTCAATGACCCAACTTTTGTAGCAATTTGGGAAACGATAAAAGGTGAAGCGAATAAAAGGTTAACGCCAGAGTTTGCAGAATTTGCTGAAATTCAACCACTTATAGCAAATAAGCAATTTTATTGGAGTAAAAACATCGACCCTAAAATGGCTTTGCAAGACGATTTCGTTTCCATACTGAGGGGGTACTTTGAAGCCGCTCAACCGATGAATCAGTTTTTAGTAGAGGCTATGTATCTCTGATAAAAAAAACGACAGGAGCGTCAAACCCCTGTCGTTGCTTTAGTAAATCACTTACACCGCCTTCCTTTCACCTCTTAATCAAATATATTTTTGCCTCCCGAAGGAGGCGACATGGGTTACAATTCGGGTCTGGAACAGGTTATAAGTCCATTGTTCTCTCATAATCAGTTGGTATATAGGGAGATACAGGGGCGAAACCTTTCACTGAAAGGCTTCGCTGTTATATGTTAAAATAAATTGTTGTGATATTTGAAATGGATAGTACAGTAAGTTTTGATTCCAAAAATAAGCATTGTCCAAAGTTTAATAAATTGAGTGCACATATTACCTAACTGAGTCATAAACTCAGCGAATGTATTATCAAAAAAATGAAGTGATTATGTAAGTTCGTTTGCAAAAAATAGTTGATTTATGTTTCAGCATCTGTTCACAGGTAGGATATGCAAAGGTTTGTTTATTTTATGACAAAATCAAGGGTAAATACATGATTTTTAAGGTATTTTTGGTATTTTATTTATAGAGATAAAACATAAGATATATTTGTCTATGCCAAGATATTATACACATTTCTTCAAAATTCAATCAAAAAGGTGAACTTTGCGCCTCAAAATAAGACATCACTTTTTTCAATCACCAATTATTATCCATTATGAAACTTTGGCAAAAAGATTTTTCTACCAACCAAGCAGTTGAAGCATTTACAGTTGGTCGCGACCGTGAAATAGATTTGCGGCTTGCACCTTTCGATATTCTCGGTTCGTTGGCGCATACACAAATGCTTTTAGAAGTCGGATTACTCGAAGAGGTTGAATTTCAAGCACTTAGCGTTGCGTTAAAGCAACTTTACCGTGATGCTGTGGCTGAAAAATTCGAAATTACTGAGGGGGTCGAAGATGTACATTCGCAAGTAGAATTTTTGTTGACGCAAGAATTAGGCGATATGGGCAAGCGAATTCACTCTGCTCGCAGCCGCAACGATCAAGTTTTGGTGGACTTAAAACTGTTTTTCCGTGCTGAAATTCGCTCCGTTACTGAGGGGGTGACTTCGTTGTTTGATACTTTAATTGCGCAAAGCGAAAAATATAAAAACGTTCTGTTGCCAGGTTATACGCATTTGCAAGTGGCGATGCCCTCGAGTTTTGGCTTGTGGTTTGGGGCTTATGCCGAAACGTTGACTGACGATGTACAGTTGTGGCAAGCTGTTTTTAAAATTGTGAATCAAAATCCTTTGGGGTCTGCCGCAGGTTATGGTTCAAGTTTGCCGATAAATAGAAGGCGGACGACAGAGCTTTTGGGCTTTGATGATTTGAATTATAATGTTGTAGCAGCACAAATGGGTCGTGGTAAATCGGAGCAGTTCGTTGCTTTTGGCTTAGCTGCTTTAGGTCACACATTGTCAAAATTAGCAATGGATATTACTTTGTATATCAATCAAAATTTTGATTTCATTACTTTACCGCCTGAATTGACAACAGGTTCGAGCATCATGCCACATAAGAAAAACCCTGATGTTTTTGAGTTGATACGTGCCAAGGCAAACCGTTTACAAAGTCTGCCTTCAGAAGTTGCTTTGTTGACAAGCAATTTGCCAAGTGGTTATCATCGTGATTTTCAGTTGTTAAAAGAAGTCATTTTCCCTGCGCTCGATGAAGTCAAAAACATATTGGCAATGACGGAATTCATGATAAAACACATCATCGTCAAAGACAATATTTTAGCTGATGATAAATATAAATACCTGTTTACAGTTGAGGAAGTCAACCGTCTTGTACTGAAGGGTGTGCCGTTCCGCGATGCGTATAAGAAAATTGGTGAATCGGTTGAAAATCAAACATTTACAACGGATAAAGTTGTGGAACATACGCACGAAGGAACGATTGGGAACTTGTGTAATACCGATATTCAAGCTAAAATGACAAGGATACTGAGTGGATTTGGGTTTGAGAAAGTTGAGGAGAAGATTCAAAAATTGGTGCAATAGGTTCACCTTTAACAGGTATAAAGTTCTACAATCCTAAATTTTGACTTCACCCTTAAATCTTGTTGTTGTAAGACCCTAATATTACTGAGGGGGCATTACCACGCTACCAAACGCGTCAATAAATGGCTTTTCATCCAAAATCCATGAAATTATATAAAAGTCTCTCAAAATTCCCTTAAAATCGCAGCCCCTTATTGGGGCTACGATTTTTTTTAACAAAAATTCAAACCAACCTTTATGAAATCTACAGCCAAATTAATGACGCTTCTGGCTCTTTTAATGACTTTTTTCACTTCTAACAACTCCCTTGGGGCACAAAAAATATTGTCTCCCGAAGAATTTATGCCACATAAATATGGTGAGCAATTCACGCCGCACAATCTGACGGTGGATTATTTCCGTCATGCAGCCGCCAATTCTGACCTCATTCAGTTGAAAGAATATGGTAAAACGAATCAGATGCGTCCGTTACTCTATGCCATAGTTTCGACAAAAGAAAATTTGGCGAATTTGGAGAAAATTAGGCTCAATAACCTCGCTCGGGCAGGTGTTGAGGGTGGCAAAGCAGACCCCTCAGTAAATGACATCACCATCGTTTGGTTGTCCATGAATGTGCATGGTAATGAACCCGCGAGTAGCGAGTCTTCCGTTTCTATTCTTTATAATTTATTGAATCCCAATCGTTTGGATACAAAGGAATGGTTGAAAAACACCGTTGTTATCATTGACCCTTGCGTTAATCCAGACGGTTATCATCGTTATACGCATTGGAACAATAATGCATCGGACAAAGTGCCAAATACCTCGCCTGATGCACGCGAACACCGCGAGCCTTGGCCCGGTGGACGTGTCAATCACTATTATTTTGACCTCAATCGAGATTGGGCGTGGTTATCTCAAATTGAATCGCAACAACGGATGGCGGTTTATAAGGCGTGGTTGCCGCATGTTGTGCCAGATTTCCACGAAATGGGTTACAATTCGCCTTACTATTTTGCCCCTGCGGCACAGCCGTATCACAAGTATATTACACCGTTTCAGCGCGATTTTCAAGTAGAAATTGGTAAAAACCATGCAAAATACTTCGATAAAGAAGGTTGGTTGTATTTCACAAAAGAAACGTTTGACTTGTTTTATCCGAGTTATGGCGACACTTATCCGACCTATAACGGGGCGATAGGTATGACCTATGAGCAAGGCGGTATTGGTGCAGGTCGAGCGATTATGACGGAAAGTGGCAATGTTTTGACACTAAAAGACCGCATTGCACATCACCTCACAACGGCATTGTCAACCATTGAAATTTCTTCAAAAAATGTAGAGCGTTTGTGTGATAATTTTGAAGATTTCTTTAAAAAATCGTCTTCAAATCCGCCGGGTGCTTACAAAACATACATTGTTAAAGGCTCAAATGCACGCAATAAGGTCAAGGCTTTGACGGATTTGTTGGACAAACACCGCATCAAATATGGTCGTATATCGGGCCAACGCTCAACAACGGCTTACGACTACACTACGGGCAAGGAAAATACCCCCCTCAGTATTTCGGAGGAAGATTTGGTGGTTTCGGCTTATCAACCGCTTGGCGTGTTGACTCAAATACTTTTTGAGCCAGAACCTGAACTCGTGGACTCGGCAACTTATGACATTACAGCATGGTCATTGCCTCATGCTTTTGGTTTGGAAACTTTTGCGACTAAGGAGAAAATTACTGTGAATCAAGAATTTACGAATAAAACTTTTCCCTTAATTCAAAAACCTGATGCAAAACCTTATGCTTATGTCGCTACATGGACAGGTTTAAACAATGCCCGTTTTGCAGCGAGTTTACTACAAAAAGGTATCAAAATTCGGACAGCGAGTGTGCCTTTTGAGATTGAAGGAAAGAAGTTTGCGCGTGGTTCTCTCATAATTACACGCGGCGACAACCCCTCAGTAAAAGAGCGTTTTGATAGGGAAATAACGGCTGCTGCTTTGCTCAATGACCAAGACTTAACGACGGTTTCAACAGGTTTTGCGGATGCGGGCGCAGACTTCGGTTCGGGTAGATTTGACCTTTTGGCAAAGCCCAATGTTGCCATTATTTTCGACGATGATGTGGACAATAACAGCTATGGGCAAATGTGGTATTATTTTGAACAGGACTTGAATATCGCTGTAACGCAAATAAAACTGACGGATTTGTATCGTGCTAAATTAAGTAGTTTCAATGTCGTATGTATGACCGACGGCGGTTATTCAAACCTCGATTCAGGTAAATTAGATAAACTCAAAACATGGGTCAGTGAGGGTGGTCGGTTGATTCTCATCGGTGAGGCTTTGAACGCTTTTGAAGACAAAAAAGGCTTTGAACTTACGAAGTTTACATCCAAAAAAGAAAAAGAAACGGCAGAGTTAACGACTGAAACCGAAGACCTCAAACGCCGCTATATGCACTTCGACGAATATGAACGCGATGGTTTGAGCGATGGTATTCCTGGAGCGATTTATAAAACCGTAATTGACAATACGCATCCATTGGCGTATGGTTTGCC
Organism: Saprospiraceae bacterium; assembly: GCA_031367705.1. GTDB lineage: Bacteria > Bacteroidota > Bacteroidia > Chitinophagales > Saprospiraceae > JAAFJT01. Next base: position 21,244 of record JANLQI010000343.1, read on the forward strand.
TGATTATTATTTTTCTTTAAAAACAAGCAATGCCGCTTATCAGCCCTTGAAAAATGCCCAAAATGTGGGTTATATTGATGATAAATTTAAACCACTGGGCTTTGTCGGTTATCGTTTGAAAGCGCAATTGAAAGGGACTTCGGTCTTTTCGGTGCAGACGATGCGGCGTGGTTCGGTGGTTTATTTGGTGGACAATCCGTTGTATAGAGCGTTTTGGTATCAAGGTAAATTTTTGTTTTCCAATGCTGTTTTGATGCCGATGAGGTAAGTTGAGACACAAATTTCACGGATTACACGAATTAATTAGTAAATTCGTGTAATTCGTGAAATTTGTGTCTCAAAATATAGTCGAATTCTTCAAAAACTCTGCAATCATAAAGCCCCAATACGTGCCTGTGGCATTACCCAATGCGCCAACGAGAATACCTGCCAAAGCCAAATCCTCACGTCCCAAACTTTTTGCACACGCCAAAGCCGTTGCTGTGCCGCCGACATTCGCTTGTGAAGTGATGCCCAGCACATCCCAATCTTGTTTGAACACATAGCCCAATCCAAAAACGACGATGCCGTGAATGGTAACGATGATGGTGACTAATGTGAACAATGTCCAAGCCAATTGCCCGTCTTGCATCAGCGCAGGAATATCGCAATGCGCACCAATGACCGTCAAAAACAAATAAACACACAACATCCCGAGCAGACGACCGCCTTTTATGTTTTGAACGAAAGGTAATTGCGCCAATAACAAAGCAATGGTTGTTAAAAAAATGACAGACGGAATGGTTGGAAAGACCTTAACTAATTCACTGACAATAAACATCGTAGCGCAACCAAGGGCAATGAGTGCCGCTATACTGAGGGGGTCAACCAACTCTCTGTCGCTGCTGTCTTGTTCATAAACAACAGCGTTTTTTGCGATTGGGGGGCGAGTTGGGGCGATTTTTTTCATTATTTTTGGAATAAACAAGGTGACAACGACCCATACAGCACTCCAAATATTGTCAACGGCAGTGGCGGCAGCAAAAAGCGAACCTTCTTGACCAATTTTGTAATGTAAAGCAATGGCGTTGAAATTGATGCTGCCACCGATGTACGTGCCTGTGTACATGCCACCAATGGCATCAAATTTTTCTCCAATGCTGACGCTACCATGAATGAACCACATGCCGACCAAAACCCCGAGCATAGTGCCGATGCTGCCGAGGAAAAAACAGGCAATCATAGGCGTTCCTGCCTTTTTTAAACTTTTGATTTGAACACCGAGCATGAGGAAAAAGATAGCCAAAGGGGCGATATAGGTAAAAATACCTTCATAAAGCGGTGGCGCATTGGAGGCAGACGGTATGATACCGATATTGGCTTCAATCGCACCCAAAATGATGACAATCAAGGCTGCGCTCAAGTGACGGACATACGGCACGGTGGCGAGTTTTTCAGCCAGAATGACGTTGAAACAGAGGACTGTTAGTATGAAAAGTGGGTTTGATGACATGGTTTGACGTTTTAGGGTAAAAATAATGTTTTAATCGTGAATGGCGGTTTTACTGAGGGGGGATATTTATTTTAGGCGGACAGAAGTCTCAAATTTCGAGATTTGAAAATAATGCAAGCAACGACACTGTTGATACCATGTTGTGTGTTTTTACAACTTTACAAGCGAAAGTGAAATTACAAGTGGAATTACCCACCTGTAATTTCAGTATTGGACAATAGTAGTTAAAGCCTATAAATACGCGCCTCTCCTGCTTGTATTTTTTCTAAATGAATGGTCAAATTATTGATTGTCAAAGAATTATCCATTTTTGTACCCCAATCTAATGTTGTAAACTCTAAAAACAAGTTCAAACCGTTTTTATACTGAGGGGTCGGTAAAGTGATATGTGTTGCATCATTTTCTGTATCTAAATTAACAACAAACACCCAATTCCCTGCTGACCATGCAATAACTTTATTTGAATTATCGGAAGAAGGCATTTGCCACCATGTTACTTTTTCATTTTTTATCAAAGGTAAAAGCCAATCTGAAACAGAGCGCATACGGTCAAGACGGCTAAAAAGCGAACGGTTTTGACCCCAAACATAGTCGCCAGAAGTGGCATTTTCGCCTTCATCAAGATGAAAAACGTAGAGTTTTGAGTAATGCTCATTGGGTGCAGGAGTCGGATGTGGGTCGCGTAATTCAAAACCTAAACCCATATAACTCGGCATTTCTGTTAGAAACAGCGCGATGAAAAAACGGGCTTCGTTGCCACGCAAATAAAATTCGTCGAAACGCGGGTCGTCTTTGTCACCTGTCATTATTGTGAAAGTAGGTGCAACAGTTCGGGTGTGCAAAATATCTAAATAACGATTAAATTCATTCATAAAACGTTCAGAACCAACAACCATACTTTGTAAATCGCCCAAAGTTGTATCTGAATCTGACAGTTCAAGGTGCGCCACTTCATCGCCATAAGCCATGACATCGGGTGGCGCAAGAAACGTTTCCGCAAATGAGCCAAAATGAGGTATTTGTTTTGCCACCGTTTTTTTGATAAAACCTAAAATATCATAATATTCATCGGCTTCGGTTGGTACACCTCCTGGTCGCATTTGCACGTGTGCCATATCGCCACGCATGAAATCCATATTGTATTCCGTAGCAATATCGGCATAATGTTGTGCCACATAAGCCCACGTTTCGGTACGGGGTTTTGAAAAATCTATTGCCCAATCTGTATTGTTATCTAAGTTTTCGTAGAGTTTAAACCTTGTTAGAGGACCAAAAACACGGCTAAATGCTTCGGGCTTCGTGATGCGATAATCTTTCCATTCACGTCCTTTGTCGTCAATCGTTGCGACCCCCTCAGTATCAACGGCTAAACCGCGATAAGGCGGTCCCATGGTTGCGGGCACTGTTTCAAAATGGTGGTCGTACAAAAACTGAATCAAAGCCTCACGTCGTTCCAAACGCTCACCATATTCATTGGGTTTGCCAAATAGGATTTCAAGACGTTCATTTTCAGGCATTTTATAGAAAAAATCGTCTTTTGATGGCAATTTTACTGAGGGGGTCTCTTTTTTCAAAAAATCAATAATCAAATCCTGCACAACTTCGTGTAGGTTATTATCATGCCTAACTATTTCATTATCAACACGTTGCAACCATTCAAAATGTTGCGGATTTGCCAAAACGGGTTCTGAATAACGGTCTGTATGTGGAATGACATCCATGCCCACCGTAAAACCTAAGGCATGTAGTAAGTTAACAACAACTTTCAACTGCTTTTCGACGGTATCTAAATGAGGCAAAATGCGGTGCATTTCGCTGCTGAAAAACTTAGGATTAATTTCCCAACTTGAAATACCGTACAAACTGGCAACGACACCGGGCTCCCAAATTGGTAACAAATGAATACAATTTTGCGCCTTTGGCAAGGTCAAAGCGTACTTCACAACGTGCCAAAAAGAGCCAATTGTGCGGACATTGATGCCCACCATATTTGTTTTTTTGATCCAATTCCCATCTTGCGAACGGGTATTTTCAGGAATGATAATTGGGGATTCGATTGTATTTTCAGAATTTATAGCTTCAAAATACGTCGAACCCAATTTTTTTTCTAATAAAAAAACAGTTTGATAATGCGGTAAACGGAGGGCTTCGATTGGTAATAGATTTGCAATAAATGAACGTGAGCCAGAAAGAAATGGCTGAACATTTTCTCTATTAATAGGCATGGTTGCGTTGTTTTTTTATTATTTAAGACATTGAAAATCAATTAATTAATCGAATTTCTATAAGCACTTAAATTTTTGATAGTTGTTTAGAAATTTACTTAGTTTTATACATTGGCACAAATTACGTTATTAAAAAGGAAAACTAAATGCTCCTACAAGTAAAATAAAAAGTTGTGGTATCATTTTTGTTTAAGTGAAAAATACCAATAAAATAGTGCATATACGCAAATTATTTGGATTTTTGGGCGTGTGAGATTATCTTTGTAACCACGTATGAGTTAAAAAAAGGCATAGTCGGAAGCCTTGAAGTTTTGTGGTTCTATTTGTCTTCGAGTTTATCCATTCAGCTTTCCTTCCTATCTTTTTCGTTCCACTCATTTTCAACTGTGTATTTTTAATTTTTTTATTTTATCATTTTTCAATTTTTTTCGATGAATATTTTTGTTGCAAAACTAAACTTCAGCACCGACAGCGATGGGTTGCGTGAAGCATTTGAGCATTTCGGCCAGGTCGAATCTGCTAACGTAATCACTGACCGCGAAACGGGTCGTTCAAAAGGCTACGCCTTTGTCGAAATGGCTGACGATAGCGACGGTGACGCAGCTATCAAAGCCCTTGACGGTAGCGATATTGATGGCAACACAATTGTAGTAAAAAAAGCTGAACCACGCGAATCTCGCGGCGGCGGCGGCGGCAATCGCGGTGGCGGTGGTTACGGTGGCGGCGGCAACCGTGGCGGTGGCTACGGCGGCGGTAATCGTGGCGGCGGTGGTGGCTACGGTGGCGGTGGCGGAGACCGTCCACGTCGTGACGATGGCGGCAGCCGTTGGGATCGCTAATCACAAATTCGACACAACAACTTTTTTTTGAATAAAAACGGCGAGTCATGGAAACGTGGCTCGCCGTTCGTTTTTCCCAAAAAAGGTATAGTTTTGCCCTAAAAATAAAACAATGAAAGGAACAACTCTTTACCTCTTGCTTTTTGTCTTTGGCATCTTCACAAGCACCCCCTCAGTATTTTCACAAAATCAGAGCAATACTAAACTCATTTCGGGTCCGATGCTTGGTTACGTCGAACATCGCGAAGCTCAAATTTGGCTTGAAGTCGCTCAAAATGTTCAAAAAGTTGAAATTCAGTACAATATTGTAGGCAAACCGACTATTTCTAAAGTGCGGGTTGATGGCGGAAACCTCAAACGACCTTACAACCCCGTAAAATTGACGCTCGAAGGTTTGGCGATGGATACGCCTTATGAATATCAGATTTGGCTCGATGATGTCAAGCAAAAATTTGATTTTCCATTGACTTTTCATACCCGACACCTTTGGGAATGGCGCGAAACGGCACCTGATTTCACCTTTTTGCTCGGCTCTTGTTTTTATCTCAACGACACACCCTATGACCGACCAGGCAAACCTTATGGTCAAGACCCGCGCATCATGGAAACAATGGGCAATATGCCTTCCGATTTTATGCTCTGGTTAGGCGACAATTTGTATTTGCGGGAAGCCGATTATTCTTCTGCGTCGGGCATCGCTTACCGTTATTCGACCAATTTTAGGGATAAAAACATGCAAAAACTAAGGGCAACACGTGCCAATTACGCTATTTGGGACGACCACGACTACGGACCTAACGACTCGGACGGCAAGTTTGAACTCAAAGAAGTTTCAATGGCACATTTCAAAAGCTATTGGGCAAACAAGACTTTTGGCGAGCCGGGCAATGCGGGGACATATCACAAATTCAAATGGAGCGACTGCGATTTCTTCTGCATGGACGACCGTTTTTATCGCTCCGCAAACACACTGCCCGATTCAATAAATGGCAAACCAAACGCCAACAAGCAATTTTATGGCGCAAAACAATTGGATTGGTTAAAAGATGGCTTGATTTCATCGGAAGCCTCGTTTAAGTTTATTGTGACAGGTGGTCAAGTTTTGAACCCATTGTCTGACAAAGAATGTTTTATGTTTTATCCTACGGAATGGCAGGACTTGATGAATTTTATCATGGAAAACAAAATTGAAGGCGTTGTTTTCATTTCAGGCGACCAACATTATAGTGAATTGATTAAGCGACAGCTCGCACCTAATTTTTATCCATTCTATGATTTTACGTGTTCGCCCGTCACTTCTGGTATCAAAGACATCAGTAAAACGGCTGCTTTTAAGAACCCTTTACGCGTAGAAGGTTCGTTGTTGATTGCCAATAATTTTGGTAAAATATCGGTTTCTGGCGGCAAAGGCGACCGCAAACTGATGATGGAAACGTATGATATTGATGGCACGAATAAGTGGCGTTATGTTATCAACCAGAAGGAGTTGCGGTTGAACAATGGTTTGAAAAAAGAATAAAAATACTGAGGGGTCGGTGTTTTTTGATTTTTCAAACAATTTCGTCTAATTTTGTTCAAACTTTAAAAATCTACGAAATGCAAAATTTAGAACGTATTACCTTCAATCCAAAAGTCATGGGCGGAAAAGCGTGCATCAGAGGGATGCGTGTAACGGTTGGTGCAGTGGTGACAATGGTCGGCTCTGGTCATAGCTTTGACGAGATATTAAAGGCTTATCCTTACCTTGAAATGGAAGATATTAAGCAAAGTTTGAAGTATGCAGCGTGGCGGGTTCAAGAAATTGACGTACCAATAAATGTAGCTGCATGAAGATTCTAATTGATATGAATCTGTCTCCTTTATGGGCGGCTTTTTTTCAAAAGTATAACTATGAAGCGACTCATTGGTCAAGTATAGGTCTTGCGTATGCCCCAGATGAGGAAATCTTTGAGTTTGCTGCAACGAATGATTGGATTATATTGACTTCTGATTTAGATTTTGGAACTATATTAGCCTATACAAATGAAGCAAAACCAAGTGTTTTTCAAGTTCGGATGGAATTTCCAATGCCACACGAAATTGGAGACAAGGTTTTAATGTGCTTAAAACAGTTTGAAAAAGAGTTAGAAGAAGGCTGTTTAATTACGCTGGATGCTATAAAATCTCGTGTCCGTATTCTACCTTTGCAGTCTTAATTTTAAAAATAAATAAATCGAGGGAGCAATGACTTTAACATCGCCCATTATTATACGCCCAATTTCTATTTACCGATTATGCGACAATCTGTGAAAGGCTAAGGATATGGTTTCCAAAACGCCCCAACAGGTTTCGACTTGTTGGGGCGTTTTTTTATAACTCGTTATTAATCAATCAGTTATTCGTAAATCATTTTTAGCTAACCCATTTTTAATATGATTATTGCCATAGATGTGCATTACAAGACAGAAGCAGCTAAAATTGTCGCTGTCCAATTTGAAAACTGGAATGGTGTAGAACCCAACCAGATTTTCATAGACATGAAAACCGACATCGCTGAATACGAGCCTGGCGCTTTTTACAAACGTGAATTGCCTTGCATCATAGAAGTAATGAAAAAAGTGGACACTCGTTCTTTGACATACATCATCGTTGATGGATATGTGTATCTGAATGACGACGATAAAAAAGGCTTGGGCTACTATGTTTTTGAGCATTTTGACAACAAAATACCCGTTATCGGCGTAGCAAAAACAAGTTTTTATCAAAACACAAAAAATGTGCGTCCGATACTGAGGGGGGATAGTGCGAATCCGCTTTACATCACAAGCATCGGTGTGGACGTTGACGAAGCAGCAAATTGTGTAAAATCAATGGCCGGTGAATTTAGGATGCCGACGCTTTTGAAATTGATGGATACTTTGACAAAGGAATAACAATCATAAACCCATAAAATGAAAAACAAATTTTTTCTATTGCTTTTTGGTTTGATTTTCACACAACTCTTACAAGCACAATCGCATGAGCCGTCTGAACCCCAAGTTGTCGTCACTGATACATCAACAGTATATAGTGACCACAAAAAACACGCTTTGAAAATTGCGCCGTTTACATTTTTAATCGGTTATACCTCTTTTGCTTACGAACAAAGCCTGAAAGCGGGACGCAGCCTTGAACTAAAATTGGGCATTATAGGCTTGGGTGTCAGAACTTCTACCGAAGGGCAATTCGGTGCAACGGCAACGATTGGTTACAAATTTATCAATGAGCCGACAGAGCCACCCAAACGCAATCGGTATCGGCATGTACTGAGGGGGGCTTATTTTCGACCCGATTTTACGGTTGCGGTGTATAAAGAGAAATACACGCACAAGTTTTATGAACCGAATGTCGCGTTGCCGACTTTGAAACCAGAGTCTATGACGATGTCTTATGCGTGCATTGTGCCGACTATTGGTTCTCAAAAGGTGTGGCACAATGGTTTTGTCACTGATTTTTATGTCGGCGCGGGTTTGGCGGCAGTGTTTCCAATAAGTGGAAAAGGTATTGTTGATTTTGCGCGATATGGCAATCGTATTCGATTGGATAAGACAAAAGGCGATAAAATTGGCTTTCCTTGGGCTTTGAAAATGGGGTTGCTGTTGGGTGGTGTGTTTTAAAAAAAAATTCTAATAAAATGAAAAGTTCTAATTTCCGATATTTACTTTTTGCATCAAGTCTGCTCTTGATGTCTGCTTGTTCTTTTCTCGACAGCGACTATGGCTGTTGCCGCGAAGTACCTATTGCCGCTACAGTTACTGTGACGGATTTGAAAGGTAATGCCCTCAAAAACCGTGATGTGTCATTGAGCGGCTATCGTATCTATTCAAAAAGAGTACAAAAAACAGACGAAAAGGGACAAACCCAATTCGATTTTTATTGGTACGGGAATAATTCTGGTTGTGCTATTTGGGCAATTCAAGCCGTTGAAAATACTGATTTTAAAATGGTGAATCTGATGCTCGCGCCCAATTGTGGTGGTCCCAATGAAGGAAAAGTGACGCTTAGAGATAGTATTCGTATGGACAGCTTGAAAACAATGACGATACGGGTTAAAACACCGCGTTCTGATCTGAATTCTTTATCGCTCATTGTTGCCCGTGATGTTGGTATAACGCCTTTGAATGAAGCATTTAATGGCAGCGACTATCCTTCTTATGTTGAATACAATTACAATAATGGACAATACGGAAACCCAAAAGTTCGCCAAGAAATTAGACAGACGTTTTTGGAGCATCGAAAACCGACAAATACACCCATGTTAGACACCACTTTTCAAGTGAAAGTATTTGCCAATGTGGCATTCAAAGTGACTTCTGGTGTGAATTTTACAACAGAACCCAAATACCTCACGCGCAGTGTTTCTGTGAGTGCTACGGCTTCAAGAGATTCGGTTTTGTTGATACAATTTTGACCCCCTCAGTAAAAGCTTGTTTTTAAAGAAATAATAAAAAATCTCGTGTCCATATTTTATCTTTGCGTCCATAATTTTAAAAAACAAAAAAATGAAGGGAGGAATGACTTTAACATCGCCCATTATTATACGTCCGATTTCTATTTACCGATTGTGCGACAATCTGTGAAAGGCTAAGGATATGGTTTCCAAAACGCCCCAACAGGTTCGACTTGTTGGGGCGTTTTGGATTATAAAAAACTAAAAATCAATCAGTTATAAAAAATGTACAAAGAATACAAAGGGCTAAACCTGCCCGAAATAGACAAACAGATTCTAAACTTCTGGGATACTGAAGGGGTCTTCGACAAATCCGTTGAGCAACGCGACCCGAATAATACCTTTGTTTTTTACGAAGGACCACCGTCGGCGAATGGTTTGCCAGGCATTCATCACGTTATGGCGCGGACGATTAAGGATATTTTCTGCCGTTTTCAAACCTTGAATGGTAAACGCGTCGAGCGCAAAGGCGGTTGGGATACGCATGGTTTGCCGATTGAACTCGCGGTTGAAAAAGAACTCGGTATCACAAAAGAAGACATCGGCAAAAAGATTTCGGTGGACGATTATAACCATCAATGCCGTGAAACGGTCATGCGTTACAAGGATTTGTGGGATGATATCACCGTCAAAATGGGCTATTGGGTAGATTTGGACAATCCTTATGTCACTTATGAAAACGAATATATCGAAACCGTTTGGTATTTGCTCAAACGGCTGTATGATAAAGGGTATTTGTACAAAGGTTATACGATTCAGCCGTATTCGCCGGCGGCAGGAACGGGTTTGAGTTCGCATGAGTTGAATATGCCTGGCACGTATAAAGATGTGACGGATACGACTGCTGTTGCGATGTTTAAAGTAATCCCCCCCACCCCCAGAGGGGGAGCTACGAGTGCGGCAGACCCAGTGAGTGCGGCAGAACCCCCTATGGGGGCAGGGGGCTGGCTTTTCGATACTGAGGGGGAGGATGTTCGCATTTTAGCTTGGACGACAACGCCTTGGACATTGCCTTCAAACACCGCTTTGACCGTTGGGCCGAATATTAAATACGTGAAAATCAAGACTTTAAATCCTTATACAAAGGCAGAAGTCAGCGTGATTTTAGCAGAGGCATTGGTCTCAAAGTGGCTCGGGGGCAAAAATCAGCCTGAAATCCTCTCCATTACTGAGGGGGTCACAGGCAGTAAATTAGACGGTATTCGCTACGAACAATTATTGGCTTATGGCAATGAGATTGAGCCTTTGAACGGTGCAACTGATGCGTTTCGTGTCATCGTCGGTGATTTTGTAACGACCGAAGACGGTACAGGCGTTGTCCACACAGCACCCTCTTTTGGTGCAGAAGATATGAAAGTCGGTCGTCAAAATGGCATCGGCGCATTGACTTTAGTGGATAAACAAGGCAAATTCACGGATAACGTAGGCGAATTTTCAAATCGTTATGTCAAAAACTATAAAGACGACCCTGATTATGTGGATGTCAATGTGGATATCGCTGTAAAACTCAAATTGGAAGGTTATGCCTTCAAAGTTGAGAAATATGTCCACTCTTATCCACATTGTTGGCGCACTGATAAGCCCGTTTTGTACTATCCATTGGATTCATGGTTTATCGCTGCATCGAAAGCGAAAGACCGTATGTTTGAACTCAATAAAACCATTAACTGGAAACCTGCGGCTACGGGCGAAGGGCGTTTTGGCAAGTGGTTAGAGAATTTGCAGGATTGGAATTTGAGCCGTAGCCGTTATTGGGGCATTGGTTTACCGATTTGGCGTACCCCCCCCGCCCCCGAAGGGGGAGCTGCCGTCGGGACAGCCTCTTCGGGCGTAACACCCCCTTCGGGGGCAGTGGGCGAAAAATGTATTGGTTCTATCCTCGAATTACAGGCAGAAATAAACAAAGCCAATGCTGTTTTGGGCTTAAATCAAACCGTTCCGAAAGACATGCACCGTCCTTATATTGACGACATTATCTTAGTTTCTGATGATGGTCGCCCGATGAAACGGGAGTTGGATTTGATTGACGTGTGGTTCGATTCGGGTTCAATGCCTTATGCACAATGGGGTTTGGATTACGAAAAGTTGAAAAATGGCGACGATATGCCGTTCAAAGCACCGTTTAATGTCTCTTATCCAGCCGATTTTATTGCCGAAGGTGTTGACCAAACACGTGGTTGGTTCTACACACTTCATGCGATTGCGGTGATGGCTTATGATTCAGTGGCGTTCAAAAATGTCGTGTCCAATGGTTTGGTACAAGACAAAAACGGTCAAAAAATGTCAAAAAGCAAGGGCAATGCCGTTGAACCGTTTGAAACGATTGCCAAACACGGCGCAGATGCGACACGTTGGTACATGATTTCAAATGCACAACCGTGGGACAATCTGAAATTTGATATTGATGGCATCACCGAAGTCCGCAACAAGTTTTTTGGTACGCTATATAATACGTATAACTTTTTTGCGATGTACGCCAATGTGGACGGTTTTGTGCAGGACGAAATGAACCAAACGCCTGTGGAAAGCCGCACCGAATTGGACAGATGGGTGTTGTCAAAACTCCACAGTTTGGTTGCAGAAGTGAGTGAAAATTACGCCACTTATGAACCCACACAAGCCGCAAGAGCGATTGAAAAATTTGTAGATAATGATTTTTCAAACTGGTATGTCCGCTTGTCACGTCGTCGTTTTTGGAAAGCTTCCCCCCCTGCCCCCGAAGGGGGTGATACGAGCAGGACTCCCCCTCTGGGGGCTGGGGGGGACAAAAAAGCGGCTTACGAAACGATGTACGAATGTTTGATGATTGTCGCGCAATTGTCTTCACCGATTGCACCGTTTTTTACGGATTGGTTGTATCAAAATTTAACGGATGGTATTCGTTCAAAAGCAGTGGCAAATAATACGCCTTTGAGACACCCCTCAGTACATTTGACGGATTTGACCGTTTCTGATAATAAATTGATAGACAAAGACTTAGAACAACAAATGGACTATGCTCAGCGCATTTCCAGCTTGATTTTGAGCTTACGCAAAAAAGCGAAAATACGGGTTCGTCAGCCCTTGCAAAAAGCGATGTTGCCGATTCTCGATGCTGATTTTATTCATCAAGTAGAAGCAGTTAAAGACTTGATTTTGGCAGAAACAAACGTCAAAACATTGGAATACATCACTGATACATCAGGTGTTGTCAACAAGCGTATTCGTCCGAATTTGAAGAATTTAGGTAAATTATTAGGCAAAAATATGCGTGCAGGACAACTCGCTATCGAAGCCTTGACGCAAGCCGATATTGCGAAAATTGAAAAGGATAAAACCTACCCCCTCAGTATTGGCGACGAAACCTACAACTTAACGATTGACGATTTCCTCATCACTTCGGAAGATATTCCAGGTTGGGAAGTCGCTTCTGATGAGGATGTGACAGTGGCACTTGACATTACGCTCACGCCTGAACTCGAAGCGGAAGGCACTGCACGGGATTTGGTGAATAAAATCCAAAACATCCGCAAAGACCGCAATTTCAATATCACAGATAAAATTTCTGTCAAATTGGAACGCCACGAGGCGATTATCGCTGCCGTTGAAGGTTATGCAGATTACATCAAAAATGAAGTGTTGGCAACTGAATTGGACATGGTTTCGGTGGATTTTGCGGAAAAAATGGCTTTGAATGATGTTGTTGAGGTGGGCGTTGATGTGCGGTTGAATTGAGTTTTAAAGCCCCATTATCAGAAAAGATAGTGGGGCTTTAATGTACTTCGGTCAACAAATCAAGCATAGCAACTGTAAGCCTATTTCGTTCCATATTAGATTCCCGAGTATCTATTATACCTTTATATTCATCATTTTGAAGTCTATTTAATCTTGAATGTAACAAAAGCGCTGTGCTATGTTTGTCTTCATAATTAATATCTTCAAAGTAATTTAAAAGTAATTCAGATGCTTGTTTGATATTTCCATGAGCAATAAAATTTCTTACTTTTTCATTTATACTACTATGCAGTTTGCCATTAGATAGTTTTTCATTATTTTGCGTTATGCTAATAATTTGAGGACGGAATAATTCATTCTTTAAGGATTGAATTAACGCAGTAAGGTATAAAAAAGACTCTGATGTACCATAAATTTGATTATCTCTATTACTTTCTTCTGAAAATAATAGATTTTCACCAATTGCAACAAATCTATTATAACCAATCATTGAATCTCTAAAATAAGTATTAAAATTTAAAATAAGACTATTGACTTCTTCAATATGTTTTAATAAATAATCAAATTTACTTCTAAACGATTCTAAAAAACCACTAAAACTTGGAGATTCTTGCTCTACTCTTGAAAGAATGGGTAATACAATCGGCTTTCTAAACTTACCTGATTGCACATAAGGTGAGTTAACAATCCTATTAGCTACTTCAAAAGACCCATCAATATTTTGTCTATTTGGCGCACAAACAATAATATTCATATCAGGCATCTGAATATTACAAATATCTGCATAATCGGCAAGCCCTGTTCGACTATCAATAAAAATATAGTCGTAATCTAATTTTTTTAATTCCTTTTTTAAAAACTCAATATACCGTTTTCCGTCTAAGAGGTCATAAAACTCAAACCAATTGAAACCAAAAATTGCATTAAGATATGTTTTAAAATCGCTACAATTGCCCGCAGGTAATAAATCTATTTGTCCGCCTTCTTTCTTAAAATCAACCAAAGGAATGATATTATCTTTGGTAAATCGTGGTAGCTCTTTTTCGGACAAATTTTTATTTTGTCTTACCCGTTGTACATATTGTTGTAAAACATCAATTAAACCAGGTTTTTGAATATCTGAATACCCTTTATTGAAATAAAAATTCATACCAGGAGCTTCTAAATCCCAATCAATAAGCAACACTTTTTTCCCAAAGCGGTAGCAAAGACATGCCGCCAAGTTTGCCGCTAAAAATGTGCGACCAACACCCCCTTTATATGAATAGAATGTAATTATCATAAATTATTAAACTAAATTTGGTATTTCATCAAAACTTGCAAGCCCTGAAACTGAAACGATTGGTTTCATACTTAAACAGAAACAAGCGATATGTGTTAAACGACGAAAAAGGACATGTTTATCCCAAACGTGTAAATCGAACTGCAAATATCCTTTGTTTTCACTACAATTGGAAATATAATTGCAGTATGTATGAACATACGCCCTTAAATCATCAAAAATAGTGTCAACTTTTTTATGTGCAAAATCCATGACACTTTGTGAGTGTGTTTGACAAATAGGAATCAAACACCCGCCAGATTCGGGTTCGTTGAAAAGTTTGGCTACAATTTCATTTCCTTCGGACTGAAGAGCTATAAAATCTGCGATAAGAACCACCTTTTTCCTCCTGTCTTTGATTGTAAGTTTCTTAGCCATATCTATTTTTACATTACGCCAATCCATGAAAAACGGTCTAATTTTGAAACCTGATTGTCTTTCAAATTCTTTTAAAAGAGTGAAAATAGATTCATTGATATGGAACGGTTGCCAATCAGAAGGCGTTGGACCATACCGATTTTGAACCTCTGAGACAGAAAAAGGTAAGGTTTTCGACAATTCTTTTTCAAGTTGTGTCACATTGGTCGAAAGCACAACGACCACAATAGACTCTTGCCCAAGCATATCTTGTAGCTTAGTTTCTAATTGAGCTATGTCAATTTGTTGAATTGTAAATGTACTGTCGCTACAACCTTGAATAACGATGTTGCTGTCTCCTTCAACATCGGCTTGATTACTTTTTACAAGAGCCATAAGATTAGGAGGTTAATTGTTTTTTTGTTCGACTTGATTTTCGTCACCTTCGACATCGGATTTGTTTGACCCGCCACCCTGTATCACTTTATTGCCTTTTCCTTTGATTTTTGCATCATTTTCGTTTAATTGTTCAGAAGTTACGTTGAACCATTTTCCAATTGAAGCATTTAGCTTACCACTATAAAGTGCAATTATGACGATTGCGGCAAGTGCAACGATGAGCAACAAAGTTGTCGTATCCATTTCTATTTGCTTTTTGATGTTATAAAAATTGTTTTGCTTGCAAACATAAGTAATTCATTCAAAAATACAAAATAATAATCTTTTAGCGTGAAAATACTGAGGGGGTGTTTTAGTTTTACGACAAATTTAAATTTTAACATAAATCTACAATGAAAAAAACAATCTACATCAGCTTCATGTTTTTAACGATTGCCATCGGCTGTGACAGTAACAAAACCAACAATCTACCAAAACAAGAAAAGGCAGATACAACGGCAGTAACAACTGTTATAACGGATTCAAAATCAAGCGATTCTACGCAATTGCCAGAGGCTGCAAAGGCTTTTGTCTTACCAAATCACGAAGTTTTGAAATTTCAAAAAGGAGATTTGAATAAGGATAATATCGAAGACATTGTATTGATTTTAGAAAAAAAAGGTGATGATGAACAGGCAGCACGACCACTTTTGTTACTGATTCAAGACGTAAAAGGTGTTTATACTTTGGCAGCTCGAAACGATAAAGTGGTCGCTTGTAAAGGTTGCGGCGGTATGATGGGCGACCCTTTGGCAGGTATTGCGATTAAAAACGGCTTTTTTACCATCGAAGAAGAAGGTGGTAGCCGTGAAAGATGGACGCGTTACATCACTTTTCAATACGATGCCGCACAAAAGATATGGGTTTTGCATCGAATAGATGTGTCTTCGGTAGATACTTTTGAACCTAAAAATGATAAAAAGTCCGTGAAAACAGCGAAAAACTTTGGTAAAATCCTCTTTACACAATACGATTCTGAAACAATAGAATAAAAAAGCAGCTACTTTGGTCGGACACGAATTTCTCAAATTACACGAATTCAGTTCCTTACAGGATGACAAAAAATTCGTGTAATTAGTGAAATTTGTGTCAACTAAATCATTATAAAAATAAAACAACCTTATGTCAATCATCATCGAAAACGAAAACCTACGTGTTGCCATCAATCCAAAAGGTGCAGAGTTGGACAGCATTGTTAATAAACAAACTCAATTAGAATATCTTTGGCAAGGCGATGCAGCGTTTTGGGGCAAAAAGTCGCCCGTTTTGTTTCCAATTGTCGGTACGTTGAAGGACGATACTTATACTTTTAATGGAAAAAACTACCATTTATCCCGTCATGGTTTTGCGAGAGATAAGACTTTTGAAGTAGAATTTCATGGAGAAGACAAAGCCACTTTTCTGTTAAAACCTGATGCAGAGAGTTCTGAAAACTACCCTTTCAGTTATAATTTTCGATTGCATTATGCCTTGATAAACAATAC
This sequence comes from Saprospiraceae bacterium, assembly GCA_031367705.1. Taxonomy (GTDB): domain Bacteria; phylum Bacteroidota; class Bacteroidia; order Chitinophagales; family Saprospiraceae; genus JAAFJT01. The sequence goes on from JANLQI010000343.1 coordinate 37,582, forward strand.
TTTAAGTGTCACTTACGATGTTTTTAATTTGTCCGTAGCCGATATGTATTTTTCAGTAGGTGGACATCCTGCCTTTCGTTTGCCTTTGGTTGAAAATACGGATTATACCGATTATTTTATTGAACTAAACGAAGCAGAAACAAGCGGACGCTACCCCCTCAGTAATGACGGCTTATTGGAGGTTTCGACCAATCCTTTTTTAGAAAATACAAGCAAAATTCCTTTAAAACAATCATTATTCTATGAAGATGCGGTTGTTTTGAAGTATTTAAAGTCAAACAGCATGGCTATTTTGTCAGAAAAATCGCCACATGGTTTGCGTATGACATTTGATGGATTTCCATATTTTGGCATTTGGGCTGCAAAAGATGCGCCTTTTGTCTGCTTAGAGCCGTGGTGTGGCATTGCTGATTCGGTTCATACGACACAAGACTTGACGGAAAAGGAAGGCATAAATAAATTGCCCAGCGGTGAGCAATTTCAACGGACTTGGACAATTGAACTTTTTTAAATCCACTTAAAACCGGGGCGTTTTATCTTTTACCAAGAAAAATCCCTCTATTCCTTTGCGTTGATACAAAGGCATGAGCAAAAGACCATCTTCTTTTGCTCTGATGGGACCATATTGGTCATCTGCTAAGATTTCTCCCGCTTTGACGGCTTGAAAATTTTCATAACCCGGGCGCATTTGGAAATGGTCATCGGGTTCAACAATGTGTACATATAGAAATTCAACAACCTTTGGTAAATACCGCGAATAATCTTTTAAAATCATATCATACCGACTCTCCACGTCATGCGGTTCAATGGCTTTGGTGGCACGCAAAATATTATACAACCAAGCAATCGTTCGCTTCACAGATTGAGCATCTTCATGTTGTCCAGCTTCAAAAGCGAATGAAATCGTCGGAATACCCATGTTTTCGGTTGTAAAATAGTGCAGCGTTGTGCCTCCCGTGCTGCCGACCATACCCAACACAACAGGCACGTTGAGCTGTTTTGCTAAATTTAGGCTTTCCATATCATCATTCACAATGCTGAAAATACCGCCATCGGCAGAAGTCGTATGGAGGTCAAGGACGACAAGGCGACTGGGTTTATAGGTCGCAACTTCGGTTTTTATAGCTTGTATGAGTTCGAAAAGCTCTAAGTCTTCATAAATGAGACGATACTGAGGGGTCAGGCGTGCTTTTTTCAAGTTTTCAAGGGTCATAATCCGATTGAGGTCTTGCTTAACAAAACGCAAACGTCGTTCATAAGCCTGAATATTACCCATTAAACCGACAATACGCCCTTTAAACAATAAACCCGCAGAACTGTTCTGCGTATCTTCAAGCCTTGAAAAAAGTGTTTTCAAAGCTTGAATCCCTGAGGGTTCGTTGCCGTGGACGGCGGCGAGGGCGATAACAAGCGTTCCGCGCTCGCTACCTGTAAAGTGACCGATTAATCTTTGCAAGTTGGTTCTATTTTGGTAAATTTTAAAAAGCCGCAAAGATAACCGTTTTGTTGAAAATCAGTTGTTAAGAGACATCGGAACATCCATGAGCAAAATTTCTGCATCGCTTTCTGCCTTAATAGTCAGCGTTTCGATGTCCGAAATGCCCAAAGCATCGCGTTTACTGAGGGGGTGTCCGTTGACCGTTACCGAGCCTTCGATGACGAAAGCATAGACACCATTGCCTGTTTTTTTAACAGAATAGGTCTTTTCGATGCCTTCTTTAAGCGTGCCGAGCGAAAACCAAGCGTCTTGATGAATACCGATAGCATCGGCTTTTTCTTCATCTGAACCCAAAGGTGCGACAACGACTTGCAACTGATTGATACGGTCTTCGGGCAAAAAAGAACGTTGGTCGTAACGTGGTGTGACGTTTCTTTGCTTTGGAAACAGCCAAATTTGAAGCAAATTGATGTCTTTTTCGCGACTTGCATTAAATTCCGAGTGTTGAATACCCGTTCCTGCCGACATGATTTGCACCTCATTTTCTTGAATAACGGCTTCATTACCCATTGAATCCTTGTGACGCAGTGAGCCACGCAAAGGAATCGTAATGATTTCCATATTGTCGTGTGGATGCGTGCCGAAACCCATAGCAGGGGCGATGATGTCGTCGTTCAAAACGCGCACAACGCCAAAGTGCATCCGTTCTGGATTGTGATAGTTTGCAAAACTGAAAGAGTGACGTGCATTGAGCCAACCGTGATTGGCGTGTCCTCTTGTTTCCGATTTGTAAAGAGTGATATTTGCCATTTTATTATTGATTTTTTTGGAGACCACTGATTGGGCTGATTCGACTGGTTTTCACTGATTTTTTCTTAGTTTCTATACAGATTTAAAGAAAATCAGTGAAAATCAGTCGAATCAGCCCAATCAGTGGTCTAAACTAAGTCGTTATTTAAAATATTTCCTAAGCTGTTTTTACCAGTTGAACGTTTGCCAATAGACGCACATCGTCTGACACTAAAACGCCGCCTGCTTCTGTGGGTGCATTCCAAGTGAGTCCAAAATCAGAACGTTTAATTTTACCTTCCAGTTCAAAACCCGCTTTGATATTGCCCCAAGGGTCTTTAGCTATACCTAAAAAATCGGCATTGAGTGTTATTTCTTTAGTAACACCGTGCATACTGATGTCGCCTGTCAGTTTGCCGCCTTTTAGTTCTTTTCCAACAAAAGTAAGCGTTGGATTGGTTTCTACATCAAAAAAGTCTGCACTTTTCAAATGTCCATCGCGTTGCTCATTGTTTGTTGTGATTGATGCAATTTGAGCTGTGAAACTGACGCTTGCGCCTTCAAAATCGTCACCTTCAGTTGTTGCCTCACCTGAAAATTCGCCAAAACTGCCTGTGACAGTCGTAATCATCAAATGTTTTACTTTGAATTGGATGTCTGTGTGTGTTGGGTCAATTACCCATTTAGTCGTTGCCATTTTTATGGATTTTTTAAGTGAAATAAATTGAATTTTAATTGCTAAAATTTATGTGTTGCAAATTTAAGTGTATAGACACATAATTTTATAATTAAGTTCACAAAAAATTCAAAAAAATAACAACTCGATTCATAAAATACTGATTATCAATTATTTAAAAAAAAGATAAAAAAAGGCTTGTGCGACGTTTAACGCCTACAAGCCTTTACTTTTTAACCCCACTCAATAAAATCTAAACGCATACTGAGGGGGCAACAAAATTATTGAGAGAATACTAAAATCTTAGATTTTTAGCTTTTAAGGAATTCCCAATCGTCTAAAACACGACTTTTAGGATTGTGCCGTTGGCTGAAATTCTGTTTCGAGACCTTAAAAGCTATTTCCACTAATAGCCACATCACTAAAAAGATGAGAATTTTCATAAGTCAATAGATATGTTTGATGATAAAAATAAATATACTTCACTAATCTGCTTACAAAAATGTATCCAATTTTAAATATGGTGCAAATTAGTGAATATCTTTAAAATGAAACCTATTTGTGTATTTTATTTTAAAATAAACTTATAAAAATCTTTTTTGTAAACTATTTGATTACATTTTTAATAAAATTAGAACATTAGGTCATTTTGTTTTAGTTCATAAGTATCGGATATTTTGAAAATATCCGATACTTGAGTAGAACATTCTTAGAAAAGCAAAAGGCAAAGATGCCGATATCGGTTCTTTGCCTTTTGCTTATTGCCCTTTGCTTATTGCCTATTGCTCTTTCCCAACTTTGTCCCCCCTCAGTATTCTAAACCTTTTTCGAGCTTCGACAGCCAAAGTGGAGTCTGAAAACTCGGTAAACAGCCTTTCGTAGAGTAATTTGGCTTTGTTCTTATCATTTAGGCGTGTTTCGTAAATGTCAGCCATTTCAAACAGCGCATTGTCGGCACGTATTTCCTCTTTGTATTTTTCTAAAATCTTTTCAAACATCGTAACCACTTTGACGTAATCTCGTTGTTTTTTATAGATTTGAGCTTTCAAATAAAGCACATCATCGTCAAGTGAATGAGCAGGAAAAAGCATCGTTATCGAATCCAGTTTTTCAAAAGACTCCTTGTATTTGTTCTGAAAAACCAATAATTCGGCTTCTGCATACATTTGCATAGCGGTTGTAACAGAATCAAGCCCAGTATTGTCCATGATAAAAACACTCATATCTATGGCATCATTGGAAATGAGTTTAGAAGTTGAGGCTTTTAGCACGTCAAATTGTGCTTTTGCCCAATCGAAATCACCGAAATAATAGCTCAATTTGGCATTTTTGAAGCGGGCTTCATGTCCTAAAACATCGTCTTTATAGAGCTTATCCACCTGAGAATACAGTAAAGTTGCTTCCCAACGTTCACCCCGAATCAAATAAAAGTCGCCAAGACTCAATTTTGCACGTGACTGAACTTCTCTGTCCACCATCGGAAAATCAACGACTTCCTCTAAAAGAGCGACGGCTTTATCCAAGTTTTGAAGGTAAAAAGCCTCTAATTCCGCCAATTCTGAAATAATTGGAGCAGTTCGAGCATTACGCCCTATTTCATCTAAAAAAGATTCATATTCTTTTTCTATCTGAACGAGTTCTGCATTTGTAAACGTATAGCCTTCGGTCAATTTCTTGCGTTTACAAGACAATAGATTTTGTTTTGATATAAGAAACAAAGGTGATTGCCGTCCTTTTTCTGTTACAATATACGTAAAACCTTCGATTGCCGCATCGTAATCATGGTCTTCGGCAGCGATACTCGCCAAACCGAAAACCCGATTGCCGTCTTCGCCATTCATGCGGTCAACAGCTTTGAGTTGCCGAAAAGCATTTTTATAGTCCTTTCTTTGCAAAAATACCCATGACAATAATTCTGGATACGCCAATACTTTCGGTTCGTCTTGAATCCGTGCATATAATTGACTTTGCAATTCCGTTTGTTCGTCCGCACCTGTTGCATTGCGCATCAACATGGATTGTACTGAGGGGAGATAGCCAGGGTTTTCTTTGATGGCATTGAGGTAAGACTCAATCATCATCGGCACGTCGTCTTTGCGGCGGTATAATTCAGCAAGGTTGTAGGCGAACATATTTTTATTTCTCAACAACCTGCTGCCTTGTTCGTAGGTCGCCAATGCCAAATCGTAACGTGCCATAGCACTGAAATTCGCTGCCAAATTGTCAACCATATATCGGTCGGCTGGCATTTTGTCAATAGCTTTTTTGTACTGTTCAGAGGCATCGTCATTTTTATTTTGCCGCTCATATAGTTTACCTAACGATACATAAAGTGTTGACTTTGAAGGCTCTTTCTTTATTTGTTTGGTAACAATTTTTTCAGCTTCATCGAAACGATTCAAATCCATGAGGCAAGACAAATACCTATCGAAGTAATAATCACCCGAGTTTTGTGCATATAATTTCTCATACAAAACGGCTGCTTTTTCTAATTCGCCATTTTGAAAATATTGCTCTGCTAATTGTGGATTAGGTTGTCCTTTCAGGAACAAAGGCGCAACAAGGAGTAAAAACAGGAGTAATTTTTTCATTTTATCACAAATTGAAACTGATTATTTTTGATTTGACTGATTCCGAAAATAAAGATACGGGTTAGGCTTTTAATGACCTTTTCTAACTCAAAAATAACGCCTTTTTTTAATAAAAGTTGCTTCTTTGCGATGAACGGCGTTCAACTAAGTGTTTTTATCTACCCTGTTTTTTTGTTGAAAATAAAGGAAAACCACCAAACCAAACAAAGCACCAACCGTGTTAGCGATGCCATCCATGACATCTGACATTCTATCTTCGCAATAAGCTCCTTGAAACCACTCCAAAAACCAACCAAAACTACTGCTGAAAACGGCTGCACCAACCGCAAAAAGCAGGGAAACGGCTTTATTTGTCGCTTTTCGTTTGCCTCGTAAAATCAACCAAGTCAGCGTTCCGTAAAAAATCATGTGGACGATTTTGTCAACTGACAATAAGTCGCCCCAATCAGGAATAGAGGGAAAATCCTTGCCCGGCATGACCGAAAGGACAAAAACAAAAATGCCCCATGCGAATGCAGGGGCGTATGAAAGTTTTATGTTTTTCATCTTTTTAATGTGCTGGTAACTCATTTTCGTAAGCAACTGAGTCCAAAAGCGCATCAACATCTGCGACATTAGCCACTTTTACCTTCACAATCCAACCTTCGCCATAAGGGTCAGAGTTGACCAATTCAGGTTCGTCGCTGAGTTTTTCGTTGAATTCTAAAACTTCACCTTTAATAGGCATATAAAGTTCAGAAGTCGTTTTAACGGCTTCAACAGTGCCAAAAACCTCATCGGCTTCTATTGTTTCGCCAACCGTTTCAACTTCGACATAGACGATGTCGCCCAATTCGCTTTGTGCGTGGTCGCTGATACCGATGGTCGCCACATCACCTTCGAGGCGTATCCACTCGTGTTCTTTTGTGTATTTTAATTCAGAAGGAAAATTCATAATTATTAGAAATTGATTAATGATTAATTTGGATGATATTTTGGCTCAAAAATAGAACTTCGATTGGGATTATTTTAGAAAACATTAGAAAAAACGTGGAAATACTGAGTGGGACTTTTAAGGGCATAGTAGAAATAGAATAAAATAGGTCTGAAAAAAAATCAAAAAAAGTTTTTTATTAAACAATCATTCTATAAATTTGTCCAAAATTCGAATAAATGCCCACAGTTAAAACATCGAAAGAAGAAGTCCTATTGAAAGCAACCTCTGTGATACGTCAACGAGGGTATGCTTATACGAGTATGAAAGATTTGGCGGAGGCTTGCGACATACAGCCTTCTCATTTTTATTACTATTTCAAGGACAAAGAGGATTTGATGACGGCTATTTTGGAGGGTGTACTTGAACGGTTTAGGCAAAACATCAGCATCATTGCAGAAGATGAAAGTCTTGAACCGCTTGAAAAAATTGATAAAATGCTTAGAAAAATGGGTAAATCCTTTGTTTATACTGAGGGGGGGTGCTTGATGGGCAATACCGTTTTAGAAACAGCTTATTTTGAACCAAAGTTTGTCCATGTCTTACGCGATTTTTTTGACGCATATATCAAGGCGTTAACAAAGATTTATCAATCAAAATTTACAGAAAAGTATGCTCAAAATTTAGCGGAACAAGTCGTTCAAGACCTGCAAGGAGGCATCATGTTGTCGTTACTTTATAAGGACGACAGTTATACCATCAAGGCCTTTAATCGTGCTAAAATGCACGTACAATAGTGTTTTTTTACGTTTTTAATTTAATGAATATTCAATAAAAATAAAATCAAACAAAAATGGAAAAGCAAGCTGTACTAAACCGTCTTCAAAAAGAAGTTGATGCGTTGATTAAAACCGTTGAAAATGTGTCGGAAGAAGATTTTTTTCAACAGCCGAATCCTGAAAAATGGTCGGTTGGGCAAAATATTCTGCATTTAATCAAATCGTCAAAACCTTTGGTGAGTTTATTTGGCAACCCTGAATCAATGCATCAATGGGCGAAAAGTAATCGTGAATCTCAAGGTTATGATGGTGTTAAATCATTGTATGACAATGGTTTAAAATCATCGTCGCCCTTACTTTCAGGCTATAGGCACTTAGATACTGAGGGGTCTAAAGCAGAGATGCTCGATGTTTATAAATCTGTGTCCGCCAAATTACTGGAACGTGCGGCTCTTATGAGCGAAGCGGATTTAGACAGTTATCAAATCCCTCATCCTTTAATCGGTTTGTTGACAGCAAGAGAGTTTTTGCATTTTACGGCATATCATACACGCCATCACCACACTATCGTTGAAAAGATAATGAGCAATATTTCTTGAATGTAGATTCAATAAAATTTTTATACTCTTTGTGTTAGAGCCGCGTGGTATTTGTACTATGCGGCTCTTTTGTTTGGGCACTGGTTGTTAGGGATTGGTTATTCGTGCTAAACTAATTTACCAATCCCTAATAACCAGTAACCAATCAACCCATCGAATAAAGAGCCATACGGTTGCCTTCTGTATCTTCAAATAGAGCCATGTGACCATTTTCAGGTGAAATCATGGTTTTAGGTTTCAAAATTTTTCCGCCAGCGGGTTCTACGCGAGCGAGCATAGGTGCAAGGTCTTCACCGCCATCAAAATAAAGCAATGAGCCTTGATAAGAAGGTGTGTATTCCGTGTGTTGAACGATAGCACCTGTTGTTGCACTGGAATTTTCAGGGCGTGGGAAAAAAGCCATTTTCAAGCCGCCAAAGTCTTGAATATCAGCTATTTGTGTATCTAAAAGGGCTTCATAAAATGCCTTTGCTCTGGCGATGTCGGTTGATGGAATTTCGAACCAAGTGATGATGTTTCTCATTGTGAATGGTTTTTAATTTTTAAAATATTAAGTTTAAAATAATTGTCAAAAATAAAAATTTTGTTTAAAAAAGAGAAACAAAAAGATTTTTTTTCGACGAAATACTGAGGGGGCATTTTGCACATCGTTTTTCTTTGATTTTCTAAGCAAAACACGTAGTATTGCGTGATTTCTGAAAATACCAGAAGGGAAAAATAATTATTGACTTACTAAAACTTTTGTAAATGAGCCGTTTGACACCTTTTTCACGTTTTTTAATAACTCTTTTAATCGTCGGAGGTATCTTTTTTGCTGTCCGTCAATTTTTACCGCAATTGACCGAAAAATTCGGCAATAAAGGCGGTACTGAAATGACGACAGGCGAAAATGCTTCGGGCAATGATGCTTCGACATCTTCTTCGACACAATCACCTTCTTCAACGGCAACGGCTTCAGCTAATCGCCCTCGTTTTGACTATAATCCGCCTGCTCCGAATGGTGGTAAATTAAAAGGCGTTGTCGAATTGGGCGCATCCGGTTTCAATTCTTTTATCATTCGTGTAGATGGACAGAAAAATTGGAAATTGGAAAAAGCCGATTTCGGTGCGAGCCTTGTTTATGAAAAATTGACAAGCGACGAAGATGTGAAAAATGGTTTAAAAAACTATATTTCAGGCATGTTGAGTTTCGGTGTTAGCCCACGTGATATTCATTTTGTCATCAGTTCAGGTGCGCAAAAAGTGGAAATTACTAAGAAAATCACCGATTATTTGAAAACAATGGGTTATTTTGTTAACCTCGTAACGGCGGAACAAGAAGGCAAATTGGGCTACAAATCTGTGATGCCAAAAGATTATGAGGACGATGCTTTCGTTGTGGACATTGGCTCAGGCAATACAAAAATGGCATGGACCGATGGTGGTAAATTGACCGCTGTTGAAGGTTCTGGCGCGAAATATTTCCAAAATAATCTGTCTGATGCGGCGGTTTACAACGAAATTAAAGCCAAATCGGAAAAAGTACCGTTCCCAAAACGCAAGGTGTGTTTCATCATCGGGGGCGTGCCTTTTGAGTTGGCAAAACAGGTGCGTGATGGTAAAGAGCGTTTTACGGTGCTCAATGCACCTGACCAATATCCTTCAAAAGATGCAAAAGTGAAGGCAGGTTTGAATATTTATAAAGCAATTGCAGACGGTACAAATACACAGCAATTTGTCTTCGATTGGGATGCTAACTTTACGATTGGCTTCCTTTTGGGTTTGCCTTATTGATTAGATATATGTCTATTATCTGCTTTATCACAGCAATATAATGAAGTAGACAGGGCAGCCTTAGAAAACTATTGGAAGCCTTTGATACTCGGTACGATTGACAATACATTAAAAACTGCTGCAAAAATGATAACCTGAAAAAGTGGGATGTCAAAATGCTTAATAAAAATAAGTGGGTAATTTATTTTTTACAAATTCTCTGAATAATTTAATGGGGAATGGTGAATTTGCAAAACATTCAAAATCAATGTTTTGCAAATTCACCATTAAAATATTCACCATTACTTTAACGTCTCTTTTTCTTGGGTTTTGCTTTCGAACGAGGTGTTTCGATGCGGTTTACCAATTCAAAGCGACATTCAAAAACACGTGTATTCTCTCTGTCATCTGTCACCGTTATTTTCAACAAATGATCCCCCTCAGTATTTAATGGGTTTGGCAAGTCTTCAAACCGACAATAAAGCAAATCGGATTTGCCATCTAATTCCATCAAAATCCATTGACCGTCAATTTCTGCTCGATAACGCAGCGGACGACCTTCGATATTATCCCTTATTTTGAAGGACAAACGGCTTGTTTTTGCCATTTTTTCACTAAAATTCGATGGCGTAATCGTCGGCGGCGTTTGGTCAACTTCGATGGAATAATTGCCAAACCGACTGTTTTTAGCGGTCAAAAAACCTTCATCATCCCATGTCCCGCCACACGTATAAGTACGTCCATCCTCACGCGTACAGTAAGCGATGAATGCTTTATTGCGCAGGGAATCAGGCAAATTTTGAGGTTTCAGCGCAATTCTAAAATCATAATGTATTGGTGAGGCAACATCATGAAGTTGATAAGTTTGGGCAAATTGCCCCCCCTCAGTATTGGTCACGCCAAACCGCGTATAAACGTTTTCATAGAAACAACCTTTGGGAAAGTAGAAAATAGCTCCCTCATTTGGCTTGATGATACTCTCTTTATCAAAAGGTAAAAAATATGTATAAGGCTTTGATACTGAAATAATTGAAAGCTGTTTTGCCCGAGCAACAAATGAAAAGGTTGCCGTATTGCCCGCCACATCAGAAGCTGTTAACGTGATTTTTTTACAACAAGAATCCGTTCCCGATGTCTGTTGCATCGCTATTACGCCATTGTTTTGTACCGAATCGTACATCGAAAGCATATCACCAGCTAAACGAAAAGCTCGATGATAAAAAGTCCGACGGACGTGTTGCTCAAAATAGTCGATATGCGCATTGATATAACGCGTTTCATCAAAACCAAACTTTTCCGCTTTGAAACGATACATCGGTACTTTGTCCGACAGTAAATCCAAAGTAAAAATGCCATTTTCACCCGAATTTCCACCTTGTCTATCCGTCGCTTTCAAGGCAAAAGCGACATTTGGCGCAGCTACTTCAAGCGTATCTCCAGCAATCGCATATTCGTTTGCCGATTTTTTCACCATACTTATATAACGTGTGCCAATCACTTCTTTTTTATCATCTAAAAGATAAACTTTCAAACCATCAAATTTTGGCGCAACATCGTCAGGCACATTAAAACCAAACAGAAGCGGGTTTATCGTTTTTTCAGTTGCGGTCTCTCTGATTTCAAAATGTAAATGTTGCCCAAAAGAATGACCTCGATTGCCCATTGTGGCCACTTGCTGCCCTTGACGAACAGGTAAATCGGTTGGCAACAACGCCAAGTCTTGTTCAAAACTTTCCGTTTCGTATTGTTTTTTCCTTAAAAAAGCCTGAATTTCACTTGAAAAAGAGTTCAAATGACCATAAACCGTCGTATAACCATTTGGATGAACAATATACAAAGCCTGACCATAGCCGCCTTCTTGTATGCGAATACGCGTCACATAACCATCTGCGGCTGCAAAAATCGGCTCATTACCGCTGCGTGTTGGCGTAATATCAATCCCTGAATGAAAATGATTGGCGCGTAACTCACCAAACGTACCACTCAACACCAAACTACCTGAAACTGGCGAAGCAAAATAACCTTTCGGATACTGTGCTTGCATCCCGATTTCTCGGGAAGGGGGTACTGAAACCGTTGGCTCCATCGGTTTTTGATAATAAAAAGAAGTGAAAATCAAAATGGAAAAAATGAAATATAAGTGCTTCATATCAGGCTATAATAAATAATAAAAAAACAATAAGGTCTAATAAAGTGATTAATAGACAAAGGTAAGTCATTCGACATTGAAAAAGAAAATACACTGTGTCATATTCACCTCACGTTTTCAACCTCTATGTTCTCAGTGTTTTGTTCGTGTTATTAAAAAAAAAAGCAAAAAATATATCGCCGTACTCATTTTTTTCAATACGTTTGTGGTCTTAAAATAAAAAAAACGCTCTTGTGCTGAAAAGACTCGCTGCCATATCGTTCCTACTTCTGTTGCTGTTCAATGCGTTCGGCTACTATTTGCTGTTTGGATATGAGCAAGCACAAGCCCGTCGGCAAGTCGTTCAAAGCATACAAGAGATACCCGAATCGTCCTTTTTAGTCGTCAAAATGCTCATTTCACCTTATGCACACGTCGAAGACCGTGATTTTGAATATGTTAAAGGTGAATTTAAACGCGATGGCAAAACTTATAATTTTGTCAAAAAACGCATCGTCAACGACACACTCGAATTGTACTGTCTCAACAACCAACGGCAAGACCAGTTGACGGCCCAATTCAATGATTTTATCAAGGAAAACTTCTTAAACGGCAAAACGTCTCAAAACACGCCGACCAAGCAGCTTTTCAAATCTTTTTTGAAAGACTATATTCCACTTGAGATATATTCACTTTTACTTTCAACCCCTTCTGATACTGAGGGGGTCACACGCATCGCTTTCCTAAGTCGTGCTTTGCCTATTGGCTATCTTTCTACCACTTCTCCGCCACCTGACGTGGCTTAATTTCTCTTTGATTCTATAAAAACAATGTGTTGTTATTACTGACAAGACTCGCAGTTGAACAATTCGACAAAATAGTAGTCGGGAAATTCATTCCCACTTACTAATCGAAAAACAGCACTTTTTGAGTCGTTGTCAACCTACGTGCACAGCTGTCCATTTCTGTATCAACAAACCATTTTGACCACTTCATACTGAGGGGGGCAAGTTATGTGTTTCTGTAATCTGTAAAAATGATTTGTCATTCTGGTATTTTCACGTGTTTTGAGTGGCATGATTTATGTAAATACCGAATTTAATCCTCTTTTTCCTAAAGAATTGGAGAGTTTACAATTTTTTATTTTATCAAATTAAACGTAATTAAATGAATCTAATAAGACAAAATCTTAAATGGTTGTTTTTGATGACAGCCTTTACATTGTTCACTGTTGGGTGTGGCAAAGACAGCAACAGCGATTCAATAATCACCCAAAAACAAGTCAAAGAGTACGACAGCAAAGTACCACAGCAATGGAACGACTTGTTTCTTCAAATCGAGCGTTACGCAGCCGTCTATCGCCCATGCCCTGCGGCACGGATGTTGGGCTATGTCGGTCTGGCTGTTTACGAAGCGAATGTGTCCGGAATGTCTGATTATCAATCTATTGCACCAAGATATGCCGGCTTAATTATTCCGCAACTGGAAACGGGTAAGCAGTACGATTGGAACATTATTTCAAATGCTGTTTATGCCACGATGTACAAAAAGTTTTTCGCAAAAGTTCAAGCAAACGACCTCTTCAAAATAGCGACGTTGGAAAGTTCTATAAATGCTGAAACAATTAACAAAGTAAGTAATGATGTCTTTGTACGCTCAAAAGAGTATGGTCAAAAAGTAGCCGAAGCCGTTTGGACTTATTCGACTACGGATACTGAGGGGCATGACAAATACCTCGACCCGCGTCCAGTAAATTATATACCACCGACAGGTGCAGGCAAATGGAAACCAACGCCTCCAGGTAATCAAGCGGCTATGTTCCCGTATTGGGGCAAAGTGCGCACCTTTGCCATCAAAGAAGAGGACAAATTGGCACGCCCCCCTTTGACATATTCAGAGGATAAAACGTCAGCTTATTATAGTCAAGCACTCGAAGTTTATGCAACAACGACTCCACAAACCCATGAAAATCAATGGATTGGCGAATTTTGGAGCGATGATGTTTTGGGCTTTACTTTTAGTCCGCCTTCACGTTGGATAGCCATTACGAATGAAGTTTTAATTCAAGAAAAATCGAATCTCGAAACAGCCATTATGGCAGCAATCAAAGTCGGTTTGTCGCTCAATGACGCTTCTGTAGCTTGTTGGAACTCGAAATTTGTTTATAATATCGAGCGTCCCGTGACCTACATCAATAAATTTATCAATCCAAATTGGAATGTTTTAAGTTTGACAAGTACAGGTTTCTTAAGTTCAACGCCTTCTTTCCCTGCTTATCCAAGTGGTCATTCGACATTTGGTGCGGCAGCAGCAGAGGCTTTGACTTCTGTTTTTGGCTATTCTATCTCTTTGACAGACCGTTGCCATGAAGGGCGGACTGACTTTAATGGTAAACCGCGCGCTTTCAATTCGTTCTACGAAATGTCCGAAGAAAATGCTTATTCACGTATTCCACTTGGCGTTCATTGGCGTATGGATTGTTCAGAAGGTTTACGGATGGGCTATCAAGTAGGGCGTCGCGTGAATGCATTACCTTTAAAAAATAAAAAACAGTAGAACCTTCCGAAGGGTTTAACCCTTCGGAAGGTTATTACATTTTTCGAACCCCTCAATATTTTAGGCGTTTTTACGCGACTCTAAGTTTAATTGAAAATAATATTCCACACTTAAAAAAACAAGCAATGTTATTCAACAAATACTCTATGCTCGTCGGGGCACTCTGTTTGTCCTTTTTCTCACAAGCTCAAACACTCAGTGATGGCATTATGATGCCGAAAAAAGCCTTTTGTGGCGGCGTTATGTTCATGCAAGACCAATTTACAAACTATTGGGAAGGCACCACCAAACGAGACAAT
>JANLQI010000030.1:0-2505 GCA_031367705.1 Saprospiraceae bacterium
ATATTCATTGATAAACTGGTTTTGTCAAGAGATATTTTTGCCCAAATTTAATTCTAATGGCTTAATTAAACAATATGTCAAGGAACTTGATGGCTTTTGTCCCATTTCGGTGCAAAAGCCGTATTGAAAATCGGTGGGCTATGATAACCCACGACTCACATCTATCATCTTTACAAAACATCACATAAAATAGATGTTGATGTGATGTTTTGTAAAGATGATAGATGGAGGGGAGGAGAGCCAAAATCCCCTCGTTGAAACGACGGGTTACAAGATGATAAATGTTTTTATAAGAAAGCCCTATTATAGTCCTTAAACGATTAAAAAATCATAATTATATTCTTTTGTCGTTTAAGGACAATAAGGTATTTAAGGGCATTTAAGCATTTAATTGACTATTTTTTAAGGCTAAAATGGATTTTAAGAGCAAAAATTTAAGCGAAAGATGTGTTTTATTTGTCTGCTAAGAGTCATCCTTTCTGCAAAATCTAAAAAAAACAGGGCGTAAAAAAATAGTATTGTAAATATTGAGTAGCTTACGAGTTTTAAAGCACTTTAGAAAAACATTCATCGAACTATTGCAAAAGTAATGACCGATAAATGCATCTATTTTAATAGGGGATTTATGAAACACATATATTTCATAAACTAAATACCCGTACAATGAAATCAACACTATTGAAAAACAAACAAAAGTTGCTTTCAAACAAAGCAAGTTTACCCACAGATGTTGCAGGTGGGCATTTGGAAGCCCATATTGAACCCGACATGAAAGAAGAAGAAGAAGAAGAAGAAGAAAGCCAAACCCCTTCAATCCCCCATAAAGACGTCCATCCATTTACAGTAGTGGCTATTGGTGCTTCGGCGGGTGGATTAGAAGCGATTACGCAGCTGCTGCAAAACCTCTCTCCTACTACGGGCATGGCATATATTTATGTCCAGCATCTCAGTCCCGACCATAAAAGTATGTTGACACCCATTTTATCGAAGGTAACTTCGATGCAAGTGCAGGATATAGATGATATGGAAAAGATAGAACCCAATAATGTGTATATCATTCCTTATGATAAAGAGATAGAAGTCATAGACGGACACATCCAGTTATTGCCGCGTCCGCGTAATAAAAAGTCTAATTTGTCTATTGATGTGCTTTTCTCTTCATTAGCCGAAACCCATAAGGAAAATGTAGTAGGTGTTGTCCTATCAGGCAGTGCCAATGATGGGACACGCGGGTTGAAAGCAATAAAATTAGCAGGCGGCATTACCTTTGCACAAGATGACTCCGCAAAATTTACAAGTATGCCCCATTCAGCGATTGCCGAAGGTGTGGTGGATTTTGTTTTATCGCCCAAAGACATTGCAAGGGAGTTAATGTTAATGAGTAAAAACCCATTAATGAAGCAAAATGGCTTAAAACCCGCCCTCGAAGATGAGATTGAAAACAGCGACCCCGATTTAAAAAGTATTATTCAACTGATACATAAAGTAAAAAACGTTGATTTTAGCCACTATAAAATGAATACCATCAAGCGGCGTATGCTCCGTCGGATGTTGATACATAAAATAAAAACAATAAATGAATATGCTGAATTACTTGAAGCCGACACCAAAGAGACGGACTTGCTTTATAATGATTTGCTTATCAATGTCACTGATTTTTTCAGAGATACCGACGCTTTTCTCAATTTAAAGAACATTATTCTGCCTCGATTAATCAAAGGTAAAGCTGCGGGTGAAACACTGCGTATTTGGGTTGCCGCTTGTGCCACAGGTGAAGAAGTCTATTCGATTGCTATGTTGTTGTTTGAATTACAAGAGAATAAAGCACTCAAAATGCCTTTTCAGATTTTTGCTTCTGACCTGAGTGTGGAAGCCATCAATGAAGCCCGCATAGGAGAATACACGGTTCAACAACTTAAAAATGTGTCTGCTAAACATCTGCAACAGTTTTTTACAAAAACGAAGGATAAATACCGCATTTCTAAACCCTTGCGTGATGTTTGCGTTTTTGCACAACACAATATTTTGAGCGACCCACCTTTTTCGCGCATAGATTTTATCAGTTGTCGCAATCTGCTCATTTATTTGGATACTTCTGCCCAGAAAAAAGCCATTTCCACTTTTCACTACGCCTTGAATGACAATGGTTGTTTGATGCTTGGCAAATCAGAAACCATAGGCACATCCACGCAACTTTTTACCCCCCTCAGTAAAAAGTATAAAATTTACACTCGTAAGAAGATTGTGGGTACATTCAGAATTCCTGACCCGACACCACGTCATGCAAACACCGCTTTCTTTGATAAAGAACGCACGACAACCATTATCCCTAAAAAGACAATTGCTAATAGTAAAAGTAATTTGGGGAATGCCTTTGATGCTATTTTACTCAATGAATACGTGCCAGCCAGTGTGATTATCAATCACGACTTGGAGATTCTGCAATTTAGAGGCGCAACTTCGGCATATTTGCAGCAAGCATCGGGCAAAGCCAGTTTTAATATA
>JANLQI010000032.1:0-12435 GCA_031367705.1 Saprospiraceae bacterium
GCAAGCTCTTCATGCCCAATGTCCTGCGTCAAGGTGTGTAAATCTCTGACTATATCATCTACTTTTGCGCGGTAGGCTTGTATTTTGGAACTGATAAAACTCATGTATTTTTCGTTTTTACCCCCCTCAGTATAAACTGGGTTTTGAGGCTTTTATTAAAAAAAATAAAGGCAATTATTGTTTTGACAGATAGTTTTTTGAAAGTAACGGCTGAAAATTGTCAAATCTATATATCTTTGCGCCGCTTTTTCAAGCTCGTTGCACAATAACGAAGACAAACTTAGACATTTTTTCAGTAATAAAAATCATTCATAAATGGCTTCTACCACCGACATTAAAAAAGGTGTTTGTTTTGAACACAATAACGATATTTTCAAGGTAGTTGATTTTCAACATATCAAGCCCGGCAAAGGTGCGGCGTTTGTTTATGTCAAAATGAAAAGCGTTACAAAAGGCAGTGTTTTGGAGAACAATTTTCCAAGCGGTCACACCATTAACATCGTACAAGTTGAGCGTCGCGACTGTCAATATCTTTACAAAGACGAAATGGGTCTGAACCTCATGAACAACGAAACGTATGACCAATTTGCGATTGCCGAAGATATGGTTGACAATGCGGACTTGATGAAGGAAGGTATGATGGTCAACGTTCTTTTTTCTGCAAAAGACGACACCGTTTTGTCGGTTGATTTACCTGCCAATATTGTTTTGGAAGTGACTTATACGGAAACAGGTTTGAAAGGGGACACCGCTACAAATGCCTCTAAACCAGCCACAATGGAAACGGGCGCAGAGATTAAAGTGCCTTTGTTTATCAATACGGGTGATAAAATTAAAATAAACTCAGAAACACGTGACTATATGGAGCGTGTTAACAAGTAATTCGTTAATCGTTAATCGTTATTGGTTTTTCGTTAATCGTCCCTTACGAATAACGAATAACCAATAACGATTAACGAAAAAAGGCAGATTTCGGCTGGTATATTTTATTTGGAATCAAATAATTTCCCTATAATTGCCAATTGAAAACTGCCTTTTGTCTTATTCATACAAATATTATTTAATTTTTGATAAAGAAAAAATCAGCCAAATATGACATTCGAAGAAATAAAGTCTCTCATACAGCTCATTAACAAAAGCGACCTTGCGGAGTTTCGGCTCGAAGATGGTGACCAAAAAATCACTATACGCACATCAAAATACAGTAGTGGTAAGCAACAGATTTACCATACAACATCGGCACCCGTTGCGGCAGCTGCACCTGCTGCACCCACAGCACCTGTTGCAGCGGCTCCAGCGGCGGCTTTACCTACTGATTTAGCCAAAGTCCCTGCGCCCGACGTTACTGAGGGGGGCAATTTTTTAGAAATTAAATCGCCCATTGTCGGCACATTCTACCGTTCAGCGGGTACTGACAAGCCAGCTTATGTCAAAATAGGCGATAAAGTGGAAAAAGGTCAGGTCGTTTGTATCGTCGAAGCGATGAAACTATTCAACGAAATTGAATCAGAAGTTCAAGGAAAGATTGTTAAAATCTGTATTGACGATGCCTCACCCGTTGAGTATGACCAAGTCTTATATCTCGTTGACCCAAAAGGGTAATCTTTTTTAATGATGAATGATGAATGATGAATGATGAATTTTGCGTCATTCATCATTCATCATTCATAATTCATCATTCAGAGAATTATGTTCAAAAAAATACTCATAGCCAATCGTGGCGAAATTGCCCTGCGTATCATTCGCACTTGTAAGGAAATGGGCATTAAAACAGTAGCCGTTTACTCAACGGCTGACCGTGACTCATTGCATGTTCGATTTGCAGATGAAGCCGTTTGTATCGGTCCTCCATCCTCGAAAGAGTCTTACCTTAATGTACCCCGCTTGATGGCAGCCGTTGAAATTACAAACGCCGATGCGATACATCCAGGCTACGGTTTCTTAGCAGAAAATGCTGATTTTTGTGAAATTTGCACGGAATATGGCGTAAAATTCATTGGTCCTACACCTTATCATATCCGTATGATGGGTGACAAAGTGACAGCTAAGGAGACGATGATTAAGGCAGGTGTGCCTGTTATCCCTGGTTCAGATGGTTTGGTGCTTGATGTCAAATCGGGTAAAGAAATTTCAACTAAGATTGGTTTCCCTGTCATCATCAAGGCAACGGCTGGCGGTGGTGGTAAAGGTATGCGTATTGTTCGTTCCGTTGAGGAGTTTGAAAGCAATTGGGATATGGCACGTGCCGAAGCCAAAGCCTCTTTCAGTAATGACGGTGTTTATATCGAAAAATACATCGAAGAACCACGCCATATCGAGTTTCAAATCGCTGGCGACCAATATGGCAACGTTTGTCACTTGTCTGAACGCGATTGCTCGATTCAACGGAGGCATCAAAAACTGATTGAGGAAGCACCTTCTCCTTTTATGACCGAGGAATTGCGGACAACGATGGGCGAAGCAGCTCGTCAAGCGGCGCAAATTATCAACTATGAAGGTGTGGGTACGGTTGAATTCTTGGTGGATAAATACCGTAATTTCTATTTTATGGAAATGAATACGCGGATTCAAGTCGAGCATCCTGTAACGGAAGAAATTATTGACTTCGACCTCATCAAAGAGCAGATAAAAATTGCTGCGGGTGAAAAGATTTCAGGTAAAGACTATTTGCCCAAAATGTTTGCGATGGAATGTCGCATCAATGCGGAAGACCCTTTCGCTGATTTCCGTCCAAGTCCAGGTAAAATAACGTCTTTCCATACGCCCAAAGGGCATGGTGTACGTGTTGATACGCATGCTTATGCGGGCTATACGATTCCACCTTATTATGATTCAATGATTGCCAAACTTATTGTTCGCGCGCAATCGCGGGAGGAATGTATCCGAAAAATGGAAAGGGCATTAGATGAGTTTATCGTCGAAGGCGTTAAAACAACTGTTCCTTTTCATCAAAAACTGATGCAAAATAAGGATTTTCGAGAAGGTAATTTCCATACTGGATTTTTGACACTTTGGAATTTTAAAGAAGACTAAACAAAGTAGCAAGTGATAAAAGGCAATATTTACTGAGGGGGTAACTATTGCCTTTTATTTTGTGATAAAATAACTTTTTTGCAAAAGCCATGTTTCCTCTAAGTGGAAACATGGCTTTTTTCAAAAAATACTGAGGGGGGCTGTTTTTTCTGTTTTTCAATAAATATTGAAAATAGCGACTTACTTTTACCCATCTTTTGTTTAGTCAATTTGCATGATACCTAAAAATGCAGAAACCAAGACAAAGATTAACGGTTGAACTCAACTTCACTACCCAACGCAATATGAAACTGGACGATATAAAAAAACCTATAAACGACGAGCTTGAAGAATTTGAAAAACATTTTCGAGATTCGATGAAGACGAATGTGGCGTTGCTTGACAAAATCATGTACTATATCGTGCAGCGAAAAGGCAAGCAAGTACGTCCCATGTTTGTCTTTTTTGCCGCAAAGTTGTGTGGTACTTTTAATCCCGCAAGTTATGTAGCGGCTTCGTTGGTTGAATTGTTGCACACCGCCTCTTTGGTACATGATGACGTGGTGGATGACAGCTACGAAAGACGTGGTTTTTTTAGTGTCAATGCTTTGTGGAAGAACAAAATAGCGGTTTTAGTAGGCGATTACTTGTTGTCGCAAGGCTTATTGGTTGCCTTAAAAAATGACCAATTTAAGTTGTTAACCATCATGTCGAATGCCGTCAAAGAGATGTCGGAAGGCGAGTTGCTCCAAATCGAAAAAGCCCGCCGATTGGATATAAAAGAGGACATTTACTACGATATCATCAGGCAAAAAACGGCTTCGCTTATTGCTGCCGCTTGTGCCGTTGGCGCGGCTTCGACGACCACAGATGTTGATTTGATTGAAAAAATGCGCCTTTTTGGAGAAAAAATTGGCATAGCTTTCCAAATCAGAGATGATTTATTTGATTTTGGAACAGATGACGTAGGCAAACCTTTAGGCATTGACATCAAGGAGAAAAAAATGACTTTACCACTCATTTATGCCCTCAATCAAGCCCCTAAAAAAGAACGTGACCGCATCATCAATATCGTGAAACGGTACAACGAAGACCCCGTTAAGGTCGCGGAAGTCATTGATTTTGTCCGACAAAGTGGTGGCTTAAATTATTCAGAGGAGGCTATGCGTCGTTACCGTTCCGAGGCGATTGATATTCTCAAAGGGTTTCCAGAATCAGAGGTACGCACTTCCTTGGAACAACTGGTTATGTTTGTAACGGAGCGTAAAAAATAGTTTGGTTTACTGGTTATTAGGGATTGGTTACTGGTTATTACGAATAACCAGTAACCAATCCCCAATAACCAATAAGCAATTACCAATCAATAATTCGCCATTTTCAACTCATCTAAAACAGGCTTAGACAAATCGGAAAGTTGCTCGACCATCGGTGGTATGTCTTTAAGCTCAACTCGATTACGTGAACAGTGCTCAATGGTTTTGTTGAGCGAATTCATATCGTTGTTGCCGATGAAGGCAAGCGTCGTTTTCAGTTTGTGGCTGAGTTGAAAAATCTCTTCCCAATCTTTTAGGACTACGGATTCTTGCATTTTGACGATTTCCGTAGGGATTTCATCAATGAGCATCGTGAGCATCTGGTTCATCATCTCGGCATCACCGCCTGTCATGGTTTCGAGATATTCGAGATTGATATGTTGATATGAAATAGTGGTACTCATGAATTGTATATGAGTTTCATGTTAAAAATAAATTTTCCCAAACTGTTATCCTTCTATTAGGATTTTAACTTATTACTTACAAATATAATTCCTAATTTTCAAAATCACCCTTTCTGTTAAGATAATAATGGATTTTTTCAAAAAACTGTTCTGGTTCAAAAGGTTTTAAAACATAATCGTCGAAACCATAGGTTTTAAATGAATTGTCTTTTGAAATATTGGCATGAGCCGTCATAGCTAAAATAGGCGTTTTTATATTCGGTATATGCTCTCTGATATAAGCAATTGTCTCTGTCCCATCCATAATAGGCATCTGAATATCCATCAAAATAATATCAAAACAGCTGCCTTGTTTAAGTATTTCAAGACATTCCTTCCCATTTTCAGCTATCTGAATGATGATATTGTCAAACTGTCGTTCCAAGGTTTTGCGCGCAACGATTTGATTCATTTTATGGTCTTCAACCAACAATAGGCGGAAAGCGCGTTGTTTTGACTCGTGATACTGAGGGGGGGCTTCAACCATTTTTTCGATTGTGGTATTCGCATGAACTTTGGTAAATGGTAATTCGATAATCATCGTTGTGCCTTTTCCTAAAGAACTTTCTGCCCACACCCGACCATCTTGCAACTGCACAAGGTTTTTGACAATCGCTAAACCCAAACCTGTCCCTTCATAAATCCTGTCTTTAGTCCTAACACGTGTGAATGATTCAAATATAGCATCCACTTTGTCTTCTGGAATGCCAATGCCTGTGTCAATGACGATAAAGCGAACTATAAGATTATCTTCTTGATTGTCAACCAATTGCACATTAATTTTTACCACACCTTCGTCTGTAAATTTGACCGCATTGCCAACAATGTTGAACAAAACCTGATTCAATCGCAGTTTATCACCGCTCAAGATAGTGGGTACTGAGGGGTCAATAGACAGTTGAAACTCAAGCGGTTTTTCGTCTTTTTTATATTGCATAACATTGACTAGGTTGAACATCAATTCATGCAAATCAAAGTTTTTCGACTCAAAGCTCATTTTGCCATTTTGCAGGGTCGAAATTTCAAGAATATCATTGATAACGCCGAGCAGTATTTCACTTGATTGACGTACCGAATCAATAAAACTGCGTTGTTCTATATCGAGTTTGGTCTGTGCCAAAAGGTTTGACATACCATAAATAGCATTCATCGGTGTCCGCATCTCATGGCTTATAGAGGCGATGAATTGCTCCTTCATACGTGCCGATTCTTCTGCCACTTCTCGTGCACGTGTAGCCGTAGCCAGTTTTATGAGCACATTTTTACGCTCAATGGCGTAACGCAATGTTTTTGCTAAAAGATCGGCATCAAAAATACCTTTAGTTAAGAAGTCTTGTGCACCTGCTTTAACAGCATTCAATCCTAAGGTTTTGTCAGAAAAACCCGTCATAACAACGACATTGACATCAGGTTTTGCAGAAATAAGGCGTTGTAAAGTCTCGAAACCACGTGAGTCGGGCAGTGATAAATCCAGTAAAACAACATCAAAATCGTCTTCCATCAAGGCACCCACACCCTCTGCCAAGGTTTGACAATGCGTAATGTGACATTCTGGCAAATCGGACTCGTCGAGCAAAATTTCGACAATGCGCGCATCTCCAGGATTATCTTCTATCAAAAGGATATTCAAAGGCGTGTTATCGGGCGCAGAGCTTACGCCATTGATAATGCTTGTGTGGCTTGGTATATTGAGTTCTTGAACCATATATGTAAAATTGAAGAATAAGATATTCTTTTAGTATAAATAAAGTATGGGCAATATTTATACCATAAATCATAAAGTTGTACTATACTACGGAACAACTTACTATTTAGATTCAGAAAAGTGCGCATTTTGAATTTTCAACTTTAAACATGTACCATAAAATCGAAATTCCGTCTAAAATTATAAAAAACATTTTACCTAAAGTTGAAAAAACAACGACTTGAAACGGTATTTAAGCTTGTTTCATCGAATGTTATTGATTTTCAGCAAATTACGATGTATTTTTGAGCGAAATCTTACAATTTAATCAAACAGCATGTCAATTGATATATTATTCTTAGCCGCCGCAGCCTACGGTTTTTATTTAGGTTTTAAAGACGGCATCATCAATTCTGTTTTTTCGGTCATGTCTATTGTCATGGCTTTGATGGCAGCATTTAAATTCTCTCCTTATATGACGCGGGCTTTGGAGCAAGGGTTTGACATGTACAATCCACTCATGTTTGTCATTGGTTTTATCGTTACTTTTTTTATTTCGATGTGGTTAATGCGCATGGTCGGTCATGCTATCTCAGGCGCATTAGAAGTGGCGCAGCTCGATTTACCCAATCAAATCATTGGCGGTTTTATTCTAACACTTGTTTTTTCCTTTTTTTACAGCGTTTTAATTTGGTTTGCAGATGGCGCAAGGATGCTCGATGAACAAACGAAGACGACTTCTATGTCTTATAGATATCTCGAACCGCTTCGGCAGAATGCGTTCAAATTGATTGCTAATGTCAAACCGATTGTTCAAGATTTTTTGGGAGAAACAGACAAAGTAATGAATCAAATTGAAGACAGCCGTATGAATCGGACAGAATCTAAAACCGATATTTACGATATTGATAGTCCGCTTAATTCGCCTTCACAAAATCCGAATGGAACTAGCAGGGTTAACGAGCCGCCGAAATAAGTGTTTAATGTAAAAATTGAAAATCTAATTTATTGATTTTCAAACATTTATAAGAGAGGAAGTGACTCGAAGTCACTTCCTCTCTTTTTTATTTCTTTCCAAACAATTCTGAAAATCTTTTGTCCCTATACGCCCAAATTTTGTTCAGTTGAGGTCTTACAAAAAATCGGTCAATCAAGGGTTCTAAAAACCAACCAGGCGATAGATAATGCACGCGGTCTGTCATCAGCACATAGTCGCCTTTGTCTTCAAACAGGTGTTCGTGGTGCCACAGCAGATAAGGCCCTTTCAGTTGTTGATCGACAAACCGCACAAGTGGTTCAAAATCAGTAATTAATGTACGCCAATAAAAAGGAATGCCAAGCATTTTGATACGGTAATCAATCAATGTACCGATTTTTGTCGGAATAGGCGAGGGCGTGAGGATTAAAAAACTGAGGTCAGAAGGTGTGACTTCATTCAAGTTTTCAGCTTTGCTAAAAAAGTCAAAAATTTCAGTTAACGAACCGTAAAGTTTTGTTTCGAATTCAATGAGATGAGTCGCCATTTTTATTTTTTATTTTTTTTATCACCTAACAAAAAGAAAGTAAAGTGGTTGCGCCGATGCCAAAATTCTAAATCTGAAATACCCCCTCAGTATAAAACCCATTAAATACACGTTTACTAAATTTAATAAATACGTAATTCACCATTCACCATTCACCATTAAAATATTCACCATTACTCTTTCCTCTTCCAATTATTATTCAGCACCTTTAATATAGACATCGCTAACTCTCCTTGGATAGCACGGCTATTGGCCAAAATAACCACACCCGTTTTGGTTTTGGGAACAAACACGATGACAGCCGAATGACCACTTGTTGCACCTGATGACACACAAATCAGTGGTTCTTTTTTCCTTTTGAAAATATGCCAACCTTTACCAACAGACGTATATTTATTCATTTCGGTAGGAAAAAGAGGTTGATGTGTTTCTTGAAGTCGCTCTTTTTCATCCAAATGACCTATATTGAGCTGCCATTGTATGAAACCTAAAAGTTGAGTCAAGTTCATACAGCCCCCGATAGCCCTTTGAAAAATGGGCGCAACCTGCCAAGGCTCGACGGCTTGTTTTGCCAAATTATAGCCTTGAGCAAGGGGAACATCTGTTTTGTCAGCAAAAGGCTGCCACCAAAGTTCAGCCTGTGTGTTTTCTAAGATTTGACCTAACAAAACAAAATTGAGGTTAGAAAACTGGTATTGTCCTTGCTTCCAAGTCGTTGTGTCGTATGTTTGTAAAAAATTTAAAAAGGGCCCCTCAGTATAATGGGCGTAAGGTTGTGCGTTATCCTCTTCAGCAGCACCCCAATCGTTTGTGAATTTTGGTAAACCGCTGGTATGGGTGACGAGTTGAAGCAATGTTATTTTGTTGCCAATAGGAAACCGTTGTTCGGGTTTCATATAAATATTGACCACCGAATCGTAGTGTAAAATGCCTTGACGGACGAGGAAATGAATATTGGCAGCCGTAAAAGTTTGAGTCAAAGAACCGATTTCAAAATAAGTTCCCGTATCAGGTTTTTGGCTACTTGTTTTAGAAATCTGTCCATACGGAAAAACCCAGGTCGAGTCATGGTCAATGCAACCGATAATGAGACCCGTTGTTTTTAAAGAGTCATAACGGTTCTCATAAGCCACTGCCCGATCAATTTGTTTTAGCAGAAAATGCCCATTTTGAGTATAAGTATTTGATAATAAAGAGATTAAAGAACATAAAAAAAGTATAAGCCTTTTCATGGACATTCATTTTTAATGATTTTACTGAGGGGGGTAAAGATACAAAGATGCTTTTTTCCATTGAAATCAGCTACTTTTTGCATTTGAAAATGCCGACAT
The DNA here is from genome assembly GCA_031367705.1 of Saprospiraceae bacterium. GTDB lineage: Bacteria > Bacteroidota > Bacteroidia > Chitinophagales > Saprospiraceae > JAAFJT01. The sequence goes on from JANLQI010000032.1 coordinate 9,307, forward strand.
TAATTCATTCCTTTGCACATGCGATTACTTTTATTCATATTTTTAATAGTTCAACCGTTCTTTACGACCGCACAAAATCAGCCGACGACGGCGATAATCCGCGATTTTATTTTTGAAGGTAATCGTAAAACAAAAGCAAAAATTTTGACGAGGGAGTTCACAATTGGCATCGGTGACACGATACCCCTCAGTGAATTAGCGATAAAATTAGAAGAAAATCGCTTACGCCTCTTGAATACCAACCTATTTAACGATGTCAAAATAAACGTCAAAAATTGGACATTCGATGACAAAGTGAGCATCGTTATCAGTGTTGTTGAACGCTGGTATTTTTTCCCAGTCCCTATTTTTGAGTTAGCTGACCGCGACTTCAACGTCTGGTGGAAAGAGCAAAATCACGATATTAGCCGCACAAACTATGGCGTTCGCTTGACACATGGCAATATCTCTGGCAGACGAGATCCCTTCTCAATGCTCCTTCAATTTGGTTACACGCCTAAATTTTCAATTGGCTATAATATTCCCTATCTTAATAAAAAACAAACAATTGGGGCTTTTGCCAACTATTTTTACTCTACAAACCGTGAGGTTGGCTACAAGACAGTTAATAATAGGCTTGTTTTTTTTAAAAACCCGCTGGAAAAAATCTTTACACGCCTGTCCTATTCTGGCGGCATCACCTATACGCCTGGTTTGTTCGATAAACACGTTTTGTCATTAGGGTATTCAAAACAAACATTGGATACATCGGTCACAGCCAGTTTAAATCGCGATTATTTCCTCGATAGTCGTACCGTTCAAGCCTATTCATCGCTGTTTTATAGTTATACAAATGATACCCGCAACTTTAAGCCTTACCCCATGGAAGGGCATCTTTTTAACTTGACAATCAATAAGTTAGGTCTTTTTAAAAAAGACAATGCCCATGCGGTTGACATCAGTATGCGCTGGTCGCAATATTTTAAATTGACTAAAAAACTCAGTATCGAAACGATTGCTCGTGGTAAAACAATGCTCAACCGTAAACCGCAACCCTACAATTTTCAAAGAGCTATCGGTTATGGTTCTGACTATATGAATGGCTACGAGTTGTATGTGGTGGATGGTTACGATTTTGGGCTGTTAAAAAACAGCCTCCGTTTTCAGCTGATTGATAAAGACTATGATATGTCGCGCTACACGAAGAGCAAATGGATGAAAGTTTGGGAAGTTTTACCGATAAAAACGTTTTTGACAGCCAATTTAGATTTGGGTTATGCTTACACGCCACATTATAAACCCATCAATGACTTCAATAATCGACTGTTGTATGGTGGCGGTATTGGGCTTGATTTTTTAGCCTATCATGGTATGCTTTGGCAGTTTGAGTATAGTTTTAACCACATAGGGCAAGGTGGTTTTTATTTGCATTACAAATCCAATTTTTGAGAAAAAGCATCTTTTGCCCAATAAAAATTGCCTAGCCATTAAACTTGAGAAAAAAAAATCTATTTTTAGCCGTTAAATTAAAAATTAAATTTTTTCATCTTACCAAATCCAAACTATGGCAGAATTCGTCAAACCAACCTTAGCCGATATTCAGAATTTTGAGGGCAAATACCCTAAACAACTTTGGTATTTGTTCTTCACTGAAATGTGGGAACGTTTTTGTTTTTATGGCATGAGGGGTGTCCTCGCCATATTTATGGTCAGCCAATTAGGGCTTTCAGACAGGGATTCTAACCTAAAATACGGCGCTATTCAAGCATTTGTCTATGCTTTCACATTCATCGGGGGCATTTTTGCGGATAAAATTTTAGGGTTTAGAAAGTCATTGTTTTTTGGCGGCACCGTTATGACAATTGGCAACTTGATTATTGCCGCATCACCGCAAGAATTCTTTTATGTAGGTATCACCTTATCCATCATTGGTACGGGCTTTTTCAAACCCAATGTGTCTTCCATGGTCGGTGATTTGTACAAAGAAGGTGACAGCCGCAGAGATGCAGGCTTTGGTCTTTTTTATGCGGGTATCAATATCGGTGGTTTTCTCGGTGGTTTTTTATGCGTTTGGTTGGGCAAATATTACTCATGGAGTTATGCCTTTTTAGCTGCTGCGATTGTGATGATATTAGGTCTGATAACTTTTATTTTTACAAGAAAACATTTAGGCCCGATTGGCGACTCTCCGCTTTTACACATTGATGAAGGCACAAAGAAAAAACGAGAACTCATGGTCTATGGTGGTTCTCTGTTGAGTATTCCTTTGATATTTTTGATGATTAAAGATACGGACTATACCGACATGTTCATGTACATAATAGGACCATTGGCTATCGTCTATTTTCTATACGAAACGTTTAAAATTACGGATGCAGCTGCCAGAAAAAAGCTCTTCGCTGCTTTCACGTTTATTATTTTTTCAATTCTATTTTGGGCGTTTTTTGAACAAAGTGGCGGTTCCCTATCGCTTTTTGCTGAAAAAAACCTTTCATTTGATTTGCTGGGCATGAACATTGACCCGAATGTGGTCAATAATACAGCCAATACATTTTTTGTGGTTTTGCTCAGTCCATTGGTCGGTTTGTTGTGGTTGTGGATGGCAGGTAAGAAGATAGAACCCAACACGGTCATTAAATTTGGTATCGCTTTCCTATTCCTTGCGGCAGCATTTTATGTGTTTTATGCAACGAAGTTTTTTGCCAATGCGGAAGGCATCACCTCTTTAAATGTTTTTACGGGTGCTTATTTGGTCATTACGCTCGGCGAATTATGCCTCTCCCCAATAGGATTATCCATCATAACAAAACTATCGCCTAAACACATGGGCGGTATGATGATGGGTATTTGGTTTCTCGCAACGGCTTATGGTCAATATGTCGCAGGTTTACTCGGTGCCAATATGTCCTTACCAGATAAAAATGCAGGTCTTCCAGAAAAACTCATTGCTTATACAGATGGCTACCTTCAATTGTCCATTTATGCTCTTGTTGCAGGTGTTGTTTTGATAGTTGTATCACCGCTTGTGCGCAAATTGATGATGGAAGTAAAATAAGATTTTGCAGTAGCACCCCCTCAGTATTTTAGGTATAGTAGATGGAAATTGAATAGGTTTTTGTTTTTTTGCAAAAAAACAAAAACCTATTCAAT
>JANLQI010000354.1:0-4269 GCA_031367705.1 Saprospiraceae bacterium
GTAAAATTAATCAAGCCAAATGCTGATTCACGAGAGCGTGGAACAAAATTATAAACGCTTTCATTATAGTTTGCCAAAACGCCAATTTGCCATGAACGGCTTAGGTCATAAGTCAGATAGGCTTGAATATCAGCGAAATTAGGCACGTATTCTCCTTTTAAATCCAACGAACCCAACAGCAATCGAGTCGTTTTATAACGTGCGCCCACCAAATAACGGAAGCGACGATAGCCGTCCTTGCCATCGAGTTTTTTTGAGCCTTCAACATGTGCTGAACCACCGAGAAAACTGGCTGCGGCAGACATCCGAAACGAATCGGGACGTTTGTACTTAATATCCAAAACAGACGACATTTTATCGCCATAACGCGCCTCGAAACCACCTGACGAAAAGGATAAATCACGCATCAAATCGGCATTGGCAAAGGTCAAACCTTCTTGTTGTCCTGCCCGAATGAGTTGTGGACGATAGATTTCAAAATCGTTGACATAAACCAAATTTTCGTCGTAATTGCCACCACGCACCTGATATTGAGACGTTAATTCGCCACCAGAACCCGAATTTGTACCCAATGCAATGTGTGGTAAAACGGATTCCAAGTTGCCCGTTGTGGTCGGCAACATTTTAAAATCTTTCACGTCTTCGCGCACCATACCATTGTCTTTCAAACGGCTGTCTTTGATGATAACTTCTTGTTGGGAAGTCGAACCGACAAGTACGACATCAATGCGTCGCTGCGTTTCGTCACGCATCGGTTCGATATTGATTTTACCTTCTTTGTAACCGACACGGCTGATTTGTAGGGTAACAGCACGTCCTGCGGGTACTTTTATGGAGTATTCACCTGCGGCGTTTGTCTCCACATTGTGGTTTGTTTCTTTGATGTAAACAATAGCAAATTCGATGGGTGTATTTGTCCCCCCCTCAGTAACAGTACCAAAAATGGTCGCTGAATTTTGAGCGGAAAGAGAAAAATGAATAATGAAAAATGAAAAGAGTATCAGTATTTTTTTCATAAACTGTTGATTATCAATTTTTAAAACAAATAAAATGTGCCATACTTCGGCAGCATGGCACATCTTGAAAGAAGAACGCACAAATTTATAAAAAAGATACATGATAGGGTTGTTATAACTTTCAATACTGAGGGGTATTCAATATTTAGTCGTTATTTTCAACCGAGCAAATGTAACTTATTTTTAGTTTAAAAACTTAGAATATTTTGTAGATAATTGGTTGATTTGTAATTACTTAGATGCTTCTAAAGCTGCTTTCTTTTTCAACCATTTCGCTCCCGCAATAGCTCCACTGACTTCAGTATTGACTTCGCCACGCATACCCATCAATAAATTTTTGTCGAATTGAACGGGAATTTGGTCAGGAATGACGGTCTTTTTAACTAAGGTATTTTGCAATTCTTTCTTCAAATTTTCCAAACCTACTTTTTTGCCCGATAGGAAAATGTCGCCTTGTTTGTTGACAACTATCGTGATAGGTGCGTTATCCAAAGTCGCTTTCTTTTTCAGCCATTTTGCACCTGCGATAGCTCCGTTGACTTCGTCATTGACGGTGCCACGCATACCCATCAACAAATTTTTGTCGAATTGAACAGGAATTTGGTTTGGAATGACCGTTTTTTTGACTAAAACGTTTTGCAATTCCTTCTTCAAACTTTCTAATGCGACTTGTTTACCCGACAAGAAAATGTCGCCTTTTTTGTTGACAACTATCGAAATATCATTCTTATTAACAGCTTTAGGAGTCACTTTTGGCTTTGTAACTGTCGGTTTTGTAATGGTTGGTTTACCTAATTCGTTCTTGATTTCTTGAAAAACTGTCCTTAATTCGCCACTCATGCCCATCATGCAGCCTTGCGTTTCGAGGTCGGGTAGGTCTTCTGTTTTAGTACCCATTTTTTGTAAAGATGTTAACACCAAACGCATTTCGGTTTTGAACGCATCCATGTCTTTGAGGGTTGAATCCGCAAAGGTCATTTGCCCTGTTTCACTGCATTTTACAAGGAGTTTTGGCTTTTGAATGGGTTGATTCGGCATTTTTGGCGGTGCAAAACACTCGACTACTGAGGGGGGCATTTGGGACATCGGTTCTTCAATAAGCGAATTAAACGTGATAAACCTTTTGTCTTTCAGTTGACTCGCTGGTTTTTCGACGATGCCGCCGCTTAACAAATTATTTTCAGATGAATGTCGTCCGCTATAAATATTGATGAGCATCTGAACGTCTTTAACTTTCAAAGAATCGTAGAGGGTTTTAGAGAATTTCAAACCTTCAAAACGTGCGAGCGTATTGCCGTTTTTCAGTTCAATGAGTTTGTCAACAACAGCGATTTGACCAATTTCGTCAGCCGCTTTTTCATCAATGGGAATGCTTGAAAAATAGGCAGCTACGATGACTGTTTCCATGTCCTTTTTCAGTTTTTGAGCCGCTTTTTCGCTCAATTTTACTTCAATTTCAAAGGATGGTATGACCAATGAATCGCCAACAACGGTGTAGTAAGGTTCGATTGGTTGGGTTTGCGTAAGGTGTTGTGTATCAGTTGCTTTCTGACTTTTATCTTTTGAAGAACAGGCAACGAATAGACATAGCGAGAGGAATGTTAAGAAATATTTTGTCATGGCTTTTGTTGTTGAAGTAATAAATGAAAATATATGAAAGTATGTATTGCAAATATAAGACGAATTTTATGACACAGCGTGTTAATTTTTGTGCTGACAGTTAATATGTGAAGTTGTTGAGTATCACATTTGAAGAAGAAGAGGCCCCTCAGTATTTTCCCCAATTTTTGCGTTTGTAAACTCTCCTCCCCAAACTTTGTTGTAGTTTTGCGCCGCTTTTTAAGGATTAGCCCTATAATCCTAAAATCTAAAATCTAAAATCTTAAAATCTTACAAAAATATGGCTTTGATAAATATAAACCTCAAATCGGGGACAGTAGAAAAACAAAACGACATCATTGTTGGCATTGACTTAGGTACGACAAATTCACTTGTGGCTTATATAAAAGATGGACAACCTGTGTGTGTCGCTGACGCATCGGGTAAAAACACGCTTGTGCCTTCTATTTTGCACTTTAATGAAGACGGAAGTGTATTGGTTGGTGATGCTGCAAAAGATAAGTTGATAACGGACCCTCAAAACACAATTTACTCCGTCAAACGGTTGATGGGCAAGTCCTATAAAGACGTGTCGGGCTTTGAAAACTATTTTGGTTACACCATTATTGATGCACCTGATGACGAATCATTAGTGAAAATACGTGTGGGAGACCGTTTTTATACACCTATTGAGTTGTCGAGTTTTATTTTGAAAGAACTCAAAACACGTATTGAAACGACTTTGGGGCAACCGATTGCGAAGGCAGTCATCACCGTTCCCGCGTATTTCAATGATTCTCAACGCCAAGCCACGCGTGATGCGGGTAAATTGGCAGGTCTCGATGTGTTGCGTATTGTCAACGAACCAACGGCGGCGGCTTTGGCTTATGGTTTGAACAAAGAAGGTAGCGAAACGGTAGCCGTTTTTGACCTCGGTGGCGGTACTTTTGATATTTCTATTCTTCAAATTCAAGACGGTATTTTTGAAGTATTGTCAACACATGGCGATACGTTTCTGGGTGGTGACGACTTCGATAGAGTCTTGATTGACTTTTGGTTGAAACAAAATAATATTCCTAATGACTTGATTTTCAATGATAAAGAGTTTGGTCAAGCCATTCGTTTGGCGGCTGAACAAGCAAAAAAGACGCTTTCTACTGAGGTGGTGTTTGAAGTGAAAATTAGGAATTACGAATTAGGAATTACGAAAACAGAGTTTGAAGTTTTGATAACACTGTTGGTTGAACGAACAATAGAGTCTTGTAAAAAAGCTTTGGCGGATGCCAAATTACAAACGTCTGATATTCAAGCTGTTGTGATGGTAGGCGGTTCTACCCGCGTGCCACTTGTGAAGGAACGTGTTGCTGCATTTTTTGGCAAACCTGTTTTTGACAATATCAATCCTGATGAAGTTGTGGCTTTGGGTGCAGCGATTCAAGCGGATGTTTTGGCGGGTAATCAACGCGATGTTTTGTTGATTGATATCACACCTTTGTCCTTGGGCATTGAAACGGTGGGTGGTTTGATGGACGTGATTATTGCTCGAAATTCTAAAATTCCAACAAAGGCAGCACGACAATATACAACGAGTGTGGATGGTCAAAAGAACTTGAAAGTGGCTGTTTATCAAGGCGAACGTGATTTGGTGCAACAC
>JANLQI010000033.1:0-11030 GCA_031367705.1 Saprospiraceae bacterium
ATCCATTATCAACTATCCATTATCCATTACCAGTTATCCATTACAAAAAAACAAACTTTTTGCAACAAAAACTTATTACTAGAAAAAACACACACACAGTTTTTTTTCAAAATACCGAAATTATGACCGTGTTATTGAAAAAACACTTTACAACTCTATTATTGATAATAACATGTTGTTGTTTCGTTACTTCGGGCAATGCTCAAAGTGATGCGATTATCGTTGGGAAAGTTGATTCACCCCTATCTCGTGTTATCCGTTTTGAGTACAAACGCAATCATTTTTCGCTTGAAGAAGGTGTTTTCGAAGCGATATTGGACACAAACAACGTTTTTGCAGTACGTGTCAAATTAGATGAGCCGCGTGCGATATTTTGTAACTACCGTGAAAATGCGGTCAAATTGTATGTGGCACCAGGCGATACGCTCAAAATGCGCTTTTCAGGTGAAGACTTAATAAACACTATTTCATTTGACGGTAATGCGGCGGCTCACAACGCCTATTTGGTAAAAAATCAAATAACTTTCTCCGATTGGCTCAACGAAATCCCTTTAGAAATAGCCCGAAAAGAAAAAGGGTCGAGAGCCTATTTGGCTTATATTGACAGTATTTTCCTTGAAAAACGCAGCTTTTACGACTCTTATCCCTTTACACAAAAAGCTACTTTCACAAATGATTTCCTTGAATTTGCAACCAACGACATCAATTATTGGCGCGCTTATGAACTGATGCTGTATGTCAAAACTTATGGTTTGAACAATACAGATTCGATTAGAGTGATTGACAATAGCTATTTTAACTTCACTTTGGAGACTGATAATATTTATTACAAAGCCCTTAACAATGAGTATTATCTCCAATATCTTGATTTGTATTTGACTTATTTGGGGCATAAAAACGGTTTAGCCAATAATGCGGCCTTGAACGTTGTAGAAGAAAAAAACGTTTTTGTCAAGGTGGTCAAGCCCAAAAATCAAAATTTACGGGTGCTTGAAGAGCCTTATTTGTCAAGAGACGTTGTGTCGTGGTTAGCACCCAATGAAGAAGCGATTTATCAAAACCTTTTGACAAATGAAAAATTTTTATACGTAGGCGAGGACGCTACTTTTGAGGATATTTTCTTGAAAATAAAAACAAATAGTGGTAAATTGGGTTGGATACCGCAATCAGCTGTTAATGTATATGAAAAAACCATTGTTGAGCGCACTGTTCACAATCGTTTGTGTTTTTATCCAGATGAACCTCTGTGTGGTTTTGATAAATACTTGAGTGGAAAAGTCTTGTTTTTTGCGGTCGCTAAAGATATTATTTACAGTTGTGTCTATGATAATCTGGAACTGGTTGATGTACGCGTCAAAAAGTATATTGGACAAAATCTCGATCACAACAACTACAATGATTTATTGCGAAAAACACAAGATTTGGCTTTTGAAGACCGCACAAAAGGCATCCATCGCCTGAATATTCCGCCGAGTTGTGATATTGAAGCGTATTGGAGAGACCGTATTTATTATGCCAGAAATTTGGGAAAACTGCGTCCCCAAAACGCAAATATGGATTTACCTGATGTGGTCATTGACTATATCACACCTTTGAAAGTCAAAAAAGACGTTGAAAAGCGTGTCGAAAATACACCCATACCTGCTGTAATGACGGAAACAAAACCCGTTGAAACAATAATTGAAAATACGACTCCGCCTGTTGTTAATACTGATACGAAATCCATTCAACCGAAGGTTGAAGCTACAAATACCGAAGTTGAAAATACAACACCGCCCATTGTTAACACGGATACAAAACCTGTTGAAACAATAATTGAAATTACAACACCACCTGTTGTAAACGTTGAAACGAAGTCTGTTGAAACGAAAGTTGAAATTACAACACCGCCTGTTGTAAACACGGAAACTAAACCTGTTCAACCGAAGGTTGAACCTACAAATACTGAGGGGGTCAAATTTACACCTGGAGATGACAAACGCAAAATGGAATTTAATACAGCAGCTGGCTATATACCTTTAGAAGATTATGACCCAACAGGTAAACCGTTGATATTCAAAGGAATGGTTATCAATGAATACATTACGCCTTTTGAATTTACAGATATTGACAAAAACCCGATTCGTCAACAAGATTTTGTCGGCAAAATCATTGTCCTCAATTTCTGGGCAACTTGGTGCAGTCCTTGTAAACCGACGATGGAATACACCCAACGTTTAGCCAATAAATACAGCGATAAAGATGTGGTGTTTATGTATGTTTCAGCCGATTCTGATGCGCCGACGTGGAAAGAGTATCTGAAAGAACACCCTATGAAAGGCATTCAAGGCTTAGACGATAACCGATTGCTGCGCATCAACTTGCGTATTCAAGGCGTGCCTAATTATTTTATTGTGGATAAAACAGGGCGTGTGGCTTATAACTCCATCATACAATCAAAATTCAGTGCAGAGGAAATGATTGACATTTTGCTCAAATCGCCTTAGATTGTTTGATAAAATGAAAAATGATTAGAATGTCGTTCTTAAAATAAAACACAACATGCACAGAAACTTATTAAAGTTTACGCTCCTGGTTTTCTTGATGGGATACGCCCAGCAGGTAAAGGCGGATGATTTTAGGATATTGAACAAGGAAAGAGAAGCACTGCAATGTCGCATTGATTTGATTGTGCGCGCACAAAAAGAGGTACTGATTTCGACTTACATCATACGTGAAGATGAAGTGGGTTTGGGTTTGCTCCAATTGATGATTGACAGAGCCGCAAAAGGTGTAAAAGTGAGGTTGATAATAGATGCCTTTGGCAATGATGTATCTGAAGAGTTGCTAAATTATTTGATAGAGAAAAAGGTTGAGGTACACCTGTTTAATAAAGCAAAGCTGTTTCAGTTACGTACTCTAACGAACCGAATGCACGAGAAAGTTTTATTGACAGACAACGAAAACCTCATTGTTGGTGGCAGAAATTTATCGAATGATTATTTTAAAATTGACTCAACTGGTAATTTTTTAGACACCGAACTCTTTGCCAAAAGCAAAAAGGTATCTAACGAGTTGCGCGTTCATTTTTACGAGATGTGGAACCGCCACAAATTGACTAAAAAGCCTTCAAAAATTCTGCTAAATGATGAGATGCGCGCTCATTGGAAAAACCGTTTAGAAGAAGGGCTGTCTCAATTATTGAAAAAAGGTAAAATAAAAACCAACTCAAATATAGATTGGGGAGCTATATCATCAACCGCTAAAGTACATGCGACTTATGATGACTTCGTCCAAGACAGCAGTGCTTTAATCATACCGAATGAAAAAAAGAACCTAAAAGGCACTTATCAGTTAATTGCTCTTTTAGACTCCGCTAAGACATCCATTGATTTCAAAAATCCTTATTTTCATCCAACTAAGTTGTGGTTGACCGCCATAAAAAGTGCCATAGCGCGAGGCGTAAAAGTCCGTTTGTTGACCAACTCTGAATGTACAACGGATGTACTTTTGATGCAATCTGTTTATAGGCGTTCAAGACCTAAATATCTGAAAATGGGTGTCGAAATATGGGAATATGAAGGAAAAGAGTATTTACACACCAAATCTATTATCCTTGATGCCACCACAACGGTTATCGGTAGTTACAATATTCACATCGTTTCTCAAAAAAACAATGCAGAAGTGTGTCTATGGGTTAAAGACAAGACCTTTGGGCAACAAAATATTCGTTATCTGGAAAATAATTTGACTGCTGCTAAACACATTGAAGCCACAAAGCAAAACCTTACCAACAGACATATTAATCGAAATCCTAAATGTCCTAAAAAAACATTTAAATATTGTCTTTATGTCCGTTTGTTTGCGCCGTTTATGAGTTGGTTTATGTAGGCAGCCTAATATAATGAGGGGGGGAGAAATGCCATTTAAAAACAGTGAGAAATGCTCAGTAAATCGTGAAAAATGCCCAGTAAATCACAAGAAATGCTCAGTAAATCGTGAGAAATGCCCAGTAAATCACAAGAAATGCTCAGTAAATCGTGAGAAATGCCCAGTAAATCACAAGAAATGCCCAGTAAATCACAAGAAATGCCCAGTAAATCACAAGAAATAAAATGCTCAATAATGAATAAAACAACAAAAATACTGCTCAATTGGGCATTATATGCCTCTTTTCAATCAATTTGAATACTAAAAAGCAATTCCAAAATTGACATAAGTGAGTACTTTCTGTGCTTGGTCACTGTATGCCAAACTAAATTCTAAGGGACCAATGGGCGTATTGTATGCAAATGTCAAGGCATGACCTGTCAACCAATTATCGAATTTAAGTTCTTTATCCTTGCTGATAAAATTATTGACCAAAGCATTTGTTTTGGCTATGATATAGGTGTTTTTTGCAACCCTATAATTCAATCCCAACATAAAAGCTGCTACACTGGGCGTACTCAAGGTCGTTTCTTCTAAACCCGCAAAAACGATTTGATTCCTGATGGTTTTCGTCAACCCACCCACTTGAAAGTTATTGACTAAATTTTGGTTATAATTCAAATTGATGCCCGCTTGAAATAAGGTAAAAAGAGTCATACGATTGGAAACAGGTGTATAATTCTCTAAATGAACCATTAAACGTTGATAATTGCCATAATTTATGTTTAAAGAGTCCGTATTTGTTATGGGAATACCGTTTGAAAAAAAGGCTATATTCGGTTTTTGGTTATAGACCAGCCCAAACTCCGCGTTGAACTTAACACCTCTTTGTGGATAAACACTTCTGTCCAATCTGTTTATTCCAATGAAACCAAAAGTGGTCAGAAAGCGATTATAACCTTTCGCATCCAAAGGAGAAAGGATTAAAGGCTTGAAATTGATGCGTTCATAACGTGTCCCAAAACCGGCGGTTACGCTCCGAAAACCCGACTGTTGTACATTCAACTCGCCCAATGTATAATTCTGTCGGTACTGTCCACTTTTCACAAAACCCGTATAAGTGTTTATCTTAAAGTTTTCAAATTGAAATTTAGGGACAATTGCAAAGTTCTTACCATGTCCAAAATATTGCAGATGCTCGCCTTTAAAACGGAAGTTTTCACCGAGATTAAAAGTCACTAAACTTTTAGAATAAGGTGTAAAAAAGTCACGGGTCGTCAAGTTAGCGATAAAACTGATGCCAGAAAATACATTGTAATGAAGCCCCAATTTGGCATGGGTAGAAGGGTTTTCTTTGACATCAAATACGATTTTAGCCGTATCACCTTGTTGTGATGCTAATGAATAGCTGATGCTGCTATATGACCGGGTACTGTACACACGACGAATGGCTTTTGAAAGCGCATTAGCGGTATAAAACGTTTCTTGATGAAAATCCATCGTATTCAGAAAAAAGTCCCTTGGTGTTTTTTGCAGACCCCTAATATCACAGCTATTGATAAAAAATGAATCCTTTTTGGACAATTTATTATGCTGAATAGGTTGAACACCATATATGCTGTTCAACGAATCAACAAGGTTTTTTAAAGTGGGGTACAAGTTTTTCCCTTCATTTATACCAATTTCCATCAACTTGTCGGCATCACTAAAACTGCTCACGGAATAGTCTTCAATGGGTAAAGGAACAAAAATATCACACAACGGAATTTCTTTTTTATAGTCTTCTGCCTCCCTAAAAAAAGCCAATTGCATCAGAATATCAAAGGCAGAATTCAGTTTTTCTTTAGGTGCTAAACCCGATGAAACGCTGACACCAATCACCATATCTGCGCCCATCGCCTTGACATCTCTTACAGGAAAGTTCCGTATCATGCCGCCGTCCACCATTCTATGTCCATCATACTCAACGGTTGTAAATACTGAGGGGATAGCCATACTCGCCCGCACAGCCGACGAAATATCCCCTTTGTCCATCACCACCGCTTGACCTGTCAAAATGTCGGTGCCTATGCACTTAAAAGGAATGGGAAAATCATTAAAATTTTTAATACTCAAAACGCCAAAGTATAGTTCAGCAAACTTGTACCACAACTCCTGCCCTTCCAAAAAGCCGCTTGGCAATCTTAATTTGTTGTTAATCAGAGGTAATTCGATGGCATATTTACCATATTCTTCTTTTTCTGTCATTGACAAAGACCTCAGCGAGAGTTGATTACTCAACATTAAATCCCAGTCAATTTTTTTGGCAATTTCTTCAATCTGTTTACCCGAATAACCGACCGCATACAATGACCCGACGACTGCACCCATACTCGTACCCGTTATGTAGTCAATTTTTAATCCAGCAGAATCTATGGCTTTCAGAATACCGATGTGTGCCAGCCCTTTTGCACCGCCGCCGCTTAAAGTCAGACCGATTTTGGGACGGTGATTTTGCTGTTGGGCATTTAGTAAAAGTATGTTCAAAAAGCAGATGAAGAGCGTAATTGTGAATTTCATTTTTATAGTTATGTGTTTTTGAAAACGCAATTTACGGCTTTTAATTATTAAATCGCTTTACACTACTCGGCGGGGTATGGATGTAAAAACGGGGTGAAATACTGAGGGGGGTATTAAAATGGGGGATGCAAGCCGACCTGTGCTAAAACTCTGCGATAATTGATTAAACCTTTTCTATTCAAGTTCAAGCTCAACACCGTTGCCCGTCCTGTTGGAGTCAAACCAATGATTTCTGTAAAATTATCATCCCATTTGAAGTGTTTCGTCCAAATATCGGTTCGTGGATGATACAAAGGGGACATTGAAGCCGTTAACGGGTCAAAGGCATGAGTAGCTGTAAACTTATGGTTGTTGCATAGCTGGCAAGAAAATGCCAAATTTTGTAAAGTACTTGTTCCACCTTTGGCACGTGGTAAGATATGCTCGATTGAAAAGTTATCAGCCGAAAATTCGGTTTGGGCAAGGCAGTATTCGCAGCAAAATTTAGCCCGTTCTCTCACAGCTTGTTTTAGGCTGTCTTTCATACGTCAACAGGTTTAATACCCAAATCAGCCATCACTTTTGGTAAGGAAACACCGCGTAATTGCGATAAAGCAAGCAGATATTCCAAACGTTGCGCATTAGCTTGTTCGATTTTATCGCCTAAAGCTATCAGTTCTTGGTGCTCTTGTTCTGTCAAACGTTCCGCACGCAGCAAACCGATGAGGTGTTTATAGGTCGCCCATTCTGCCTCAGAGATACCTAAGTTTATTTTTTTCAAAAGCTCGGCTTCTGAAAGTTCTTTTTGAGCCGTGCCTTTTGGTGACAGTGACAATTGAGCGACTTGTTTGAGTACCTGTACCAAATAATTGTCCAAACTAAGCCCCTTTGAGGTGGCTTCTTGGCGAAATTGCTGCTCAATAGATTGCGGTAATTCAATTGTTAAACTCATAATTTCGTATTAATTTTAAGCAAAGATAAGGTATTATTGTTTTTTTGGAAAATAAATCTCCGTTGGCACAGTATCTTCCTCAAACACCCGACAAACGGACAAAAAACGAATTTTTAACCGAAAACGTGCCGAGCGACACTATCAAGGCATCCCTTTAACCCGCTTCCCCAACAAAGCCAAAGCAACGCCTAAAATAATCAAAGCACCCGCGCCAACAAGCCGCATCGTGATATTTTCTGAAAGAAAAACAACGCCACCCAATGCTGCCAAAATCGGTACAAGTAGTTGTAACAGAGCCGCTTGTGTCGTCGTCAAACCGCGTAAGGCTGTGTACCAAATCGCATAACCCATGCCCGAAGTCACTGCACCCGACAAACAGGCATAAACGACCCCCTCAGTAGAAAAGTGCATTTTGGACATCATAAATACCAAAACAACTATGACCATCGGTACGGTGCAGATAAAATTCAATGCCGTTGTTTCCAATGGGTCTTTTATGCCACGACCACGCAAGGTATAAAATGCCCAAGCGATGCCCGCAATGACCATCAAAACAGCACCCAAAGGGTCAGGCGCAGACAAACCAGGGAAAACGAGATAAACCAAACCACCCAAAGCCACCACCAAACCCAACCATTCCGATATATGCGGACGCTCACCTTTCAACACCGCCATAGACAGCATCGTCGTTTGTACTGTTCCAAACAAAATGAAAGCACCCATGCCCGAATTGAGACTGCGATACGCAAAGGAAAAGGTTATACCATAAGCAAAAAGATAAAAAGCTGGTAAAAAACGCGGTTTTAAATGGGTGAGAAAAGGTCTTTGGACAATATTGAATTGACTTTTTGACAAACTGTTCAACAACCACAACGTCGCTGCACCAGACAGTAAACGAATACTGACATAGCTACTCGCATCAATGGCATTACTGCCCAAAGCCAAGCGATTGAACACCGAATTGGCGGCAAAAGCGATGAGGGCGAAAGCGGTGAGAAGAGCAGTTCGTCCCACTTTGAGGGGTTGAAAGTTAGTCATACGTTTTTGGTGGTAAATATACGCAAGAAACGGCATAGTGAATATCGGCTTCAAAGCCAACTCCAACACAACTTGCTAAAAATTGCAATTGAATACCCCCTCAGTATTGAGCGGTTGTAAATGGTTTTGAGAAAAAAAAATACATTAAAATGCGTTTTGTAATAAAAAAAACCTTTATTTGTCACATAAATTTCAAATCATTACAAAAACCTTATTGCGATTAAAACAAATAAAACGAATAACGCCGCCGAGATTCATGCGGCACTTTCTAAAAAGTTTCCTTATTTGAAAAGTACAGATATTGATCAGTTTTTGGCAATCTGTAAACACACCACTTTCAAAAACAAAGAAGTTGTTTTCAAAAAAGGGGCTACATCTCAAAAGGCAGCGTTCATCTTATCGGGTGTCGTACGTGGCTATTTTATCAATGAAGTAGGTATTGAAAAAAACACCATCCTGCGCATTGAAGGCACTTTTGTAAGCCCTGTCGAATGGCTTTCAGGCAGTTTCCCTACAAAATATACTTATGAAGCCATTTTGGAATGTGAGCTTTTGATGTTCAATATTACTGATTTTAGAGAACTGGCTAAAACCAATGCGGCTATATTCGATTTCTATTCTTGGTCACTCATAGATACTATCAACGTTATGTTATATCGAATAGAATCTTTGGTTGACATGTCGGCGGAAAAACGTTATAAAGATTTATTAGAAAAATACCCTATTTTTTTTCAAAACGCTTTTAATAAACACATTGCTAATTTCTTAGGTATTACGCCCGTTTCTCTTTCCCGCATTATCAAAAGGATGAAAGAAGGTCCCAATCATTAGGAAGAAAGGTCGCTTCTTTCTTCCAAATCATAACGTGCTTTGCTCAAAGCAGACCCCCTCAGTATGCCTGTCTCTCTTATATATTTCGGTATAAAAGCCAAATATAAAACACCCGTTATTTTTCCAAAACAAACAAAAATTCTGACAAATAGCTTCATTGCCGTATAATTATCATTTGATAATTATATAGTGAAATAATATTTTGACATTTGCGACAACATCAAAATACTGCTTACGCAACAGGATTTCCCCCTTCCCGACTTTTTCGGGATTTCGTTCCTCAACAGTATTTTTGAACACAAAACCAATGATGTGTCATCCGTTTAGAAAATCAATTATTTAAGCAATAATTAAATACCTATGGAAGGAATTATTAACTTTTTAGCCACACACGAAACGGGGTTTGTCGCAGGTATTCTCCTTTTTTTTGGCATAACAGAAGCTGTCGCTGGTTATCTTTCGAACTCAAAACGCACCAAAGACGATGTGCTTATCGAAACCGTCAATGCATTTTTTTTATTTATTGTCACAAAACCCATTGTCTTCTTTTTATCCTATTCATTGGTAAAATTTCTATTTCCAAACCAAGTTGGGACTTGGACATCTCTACCCTTTTGGTTGGGTTTAATCATATTCGTGTTGGGTGATGATTTTCTACAATACTGGTATCATCGGTCTTCTCACGAATACAAATGGCTTTGGAAATGGCATCGAGCGCATCATGCTGCCACTGAAATGGGCTTTTTAGTTTCCTATCGAGAGTCCATCTATTTTTATATGTTGATGCCAAATATCTGGTGGATGGGTGTTTTCGCTTATTTTTATGGCGGTGTTCCTGTAGTGGTTGGCATTATTTTAAAGCAAATAGTTGTCATTTCTTCGCACAGTCTGGTCACTTGGGATTCGTTTTTTTATAAAAACAAATTCTTTATGCCCATTTTGAAAGTATTGGAACGCATTTTCATCACTCCTGCTTTTCATCATGGTCATCATGCCGTTTCAAAAATTGATGACATCGGCAACCCGAATGGCAATTTTGGCAATATGTTTTCGATTTGGGATCAACTTTTTGGGACGGCCAAATTCACACATGCTTTTCCGACCAAATACGGCTTGCCCAATGACCCAAAAGACTCTTGGGCGGCGCATACATTTTATCCGCTCGTCATGTCAGATAAAGAAGGCTCAGAGATTTCGAAGGACTATAAATTTGAAAAAACAACCGTCAATGAACCCGCTGTTTTAACCTTAGCCGCAGGCGACTATCTCTATTGTCAATGTGGATACAGTAAAAACCAACCGTTTTGCGATGGTTCACATCACGGTACAAAATTTCAACCGCTGAAATTTACGGTTAAAAAAGAAAGAGAATACAAGCTTTGTCAATGCAAAACCTGTGCAAAAGGACCATTTTGTGATAATTCTCATTTGAAAATTCAATAAAAATACTGAGCGGCCCCTTTCAGCAAAGGACATACTAAACGGTTTAGAAACTGTTTTAAAACCTTATCTATACAGGGCTTTCTTATAAAAACATCTAACATCTTGAAACCACTCGTTTCAACGAGCGGATAGTGAAACTACCACCTCTCCCATCTATCATCTATTCAAAACATCACATAAAATAGCTGTTTGATGGGATGTTTTGAATAGATGTTAGATGGGAATCGTGGGTATGCCTTAGCCCACCGATTTTCAATACGGCTTTTGCACCGAAATGGGACAAAAGCCATCAAGTTCCTTGACATATTGTTTAATTAAGCCATTAGAATTAAATTTGGGCAAAAATATCTCTTGACAAAACCAGTTTATCAATGAATAT
>JANLQI010000364.1:0-45071 GCA_031367705.1 Saprospiraceae bacterium
CTCTTTTGGGTCATTTTTGAGGTCATAGAGTTCCTCCCAATTTTTATCATTTACGTAACGGAAATACTTAAAATCCTTTGTCCGCACACCTTCGCTTGGGGGTATTTGGTCAAATTCCCAAAGGTGTTCAATCAAAACAGCATCTCGATTGAGCGTCTTATTTGTACCCGAAACCAAGGGTAAAAGGCTTTTGCCATGCCAATTTTTAGGCTGTGCAACACCCGCCATGTCTGCAATGGTTGCAGAAATATCAATATTGAGAGCCATTTCATCGGTCTCTTGATGTTTTGCCGTTCTGGGGTCGTAAATAATGAGGGGTACTCTGACGCAGTTATCATACATCAACCATTTATCAGCCAATTGTCTTTCGCCCAAAAAATAGCCGTTGTCGCCCATGACGATGATGACCGTGTTTTTGTCGAGGCCTTTCTTTTTGAGACCTTCTCTTATTCTCGCAATTTCCAAGTCAATACCTGCAATCATGCGGTAATAGCCTTTGACCATGCGCTGATATTTTTCTGGATTGTCAAAACGCCACGTCCAACGTAGGCGATTGAAACCTGCTTTTACGGCATCGGGTTGGGCATTGAAATATTTGTCTTCGGCTAAATCGGGAGCAGGAATTGTAACGTCTTTAAGGAGGTCAGCCGTTTGTTCATCATAAAAATATTGGTCGGCTGCGCCATCGTGGGCGTGAGGTGCAGAAAAACTCAAAGACAAGCAAAAAGGCTTGTTTTTTGGTGCTTTTTCAATAAAATCAAGGGCTTTTTGACCTGTATATCTTGTTAAGTGAACGGTATCTTTACCCAGTTTTTTATAAAAATACCCTCTCCTATCGTTGTAAGCATTGTTTCTATCATAGTCTTCGTGTTCATCAAACAGTTCGTCGGCATGGTCGTATTTGACACCGAGTTTTCCGTAAAATCCTGTGTAGTAACCGCCACCCCTCAGTATTTTGGGGTAAGCGTTGGTCATGTATGCGTCTTTGATATTGCCTGTTTGGAAAGTGTACCGGTGCGCCCTTTCGTACATACCACTCAGTATTGAGGCTCGACTGGCAGCGCAAATAGGCGTTGTGACCATCGCTTTTCTGAAATAAACGCCTGTTTGTGCCAATTTATCCATCTCGGGCGTATGCGCCAATTTGTTGCCCGCATAGCCCAAAGCATCCCAACGTTGGTCGTCTGTTAGAATAAATATAATGTTTGGTTTTTGTGTTGATTTATTTTGTGTATATGCTTTGAAATACGTAAGCATAACGACGGTTAGAAGGCATAAAAAACGTATTTTTTTCATAGTTTTAATGAATTTTATCATAGGTATAGCCCTACCACATTTGTCCAAAATAGACAATGCAATATGAGAATATTCACCTTGATTTTGCTAAATCTGCACGCAGGATTTAAGTGACACGAATTACACGAATTGATTTTTATTCGTGTAATGCATGACACCAAAATTTATCCCCTCAGTATGACACATATTGATAGGGTGATTTTAAATCACCCTATCAATGGTGTTCACTACTCAGTCATATCTATATTTTTTTCAAAATGCAGCCACACGGGTATAATTATTTACAATATGCCCAATACCGTTGCTAAACACATAGTTGTGCCCAGCAACATTGGCAGCTTTTCTTGTAGCAGGCAGGTCTGTTGAGCCGTTGAAATTCATAGTGTAGCGATCGTTTCTTGAGACATAAATTTTATTATTTGCGACTGCTGATTTGGTTTCAAATTCATAATAGGTACTATATACTGGTAGTGCCTTTAGTTGGTCAACATACGCATTGATGATGTGGTATTTTAAAAGATTGGTCAATCTTGTTTTATCTGCTGTTGTGATAGGACCTGCCGTTTTACCTGTCAAAGCAACGTTTATTTCATTTGATACTGTAAAAGCATTGTTATTTAACAAGATGAATGTTTGATTTGACCCACTCTTGTATTCTTCTTCTAAACCAGCATAGGTAATAGCCGCAATCATTAAATCAAATTTGTTTGTACTTTTGACCGTTGCGGTATCGGAAGACTTCTGGGTTTGTAGCCAATCCCAAACGGTTTTATCTTTAAATGTAATAAGGTCCGGTACTGCCGGTGTGAATTCATAGGGTTCTTGAATGGTTAGGTCACAACCCGTATTTATTCCCGTGATGAGGCTTAATAATGCGAAAAAGCCGATATATTTTGCTATATTTTTCATTTTTAATTAATTTTAAAAAATTTATAAAAATAATGCTTTATGAGTGACAAATTTTACCCCCTCAGTATTTTGAGGTTTTTATTCATAATTTATCACTCATAATTCATCATTAAAAATCAATACCCTTCGTTTTGCTTCAATAGTGGATTCGTAATCAAATGCCCTTGAAAAATGGGGAATACAATACTTTTTTCCGTTTGCCCATTGATAGGACCCATCACTTTTACGGCTTTGTCTGTTCTTACTAAATCCCACCAGCGATGTCCTTCGGCTAAAAGCTCCATTTGTCTTTCGTCCAAAATGAAGTCTTCCAATTGGTCTGCTGTTGTGAAATCGGCTGCTTTTACTTGTGGCAATTGTCGAGCTACACGAATTTGATTGACAAGGTTCACAGCAGCTGTTTTGTTAGCAGCCAGACCAGATACTTTCCACAGTTTATTTTCGGCTTCTGCTAATAGCAATATGATATTGGCATAACGATAGATGTGTATATCTGAATCATCAAACGAACCATTGATGTTAATTTTATTGTATTTGGCTACCCGTGCACTACCGATAACTCTGCCCGCTTCTTTGCTATCAAAATACCGCCAATCGCCCCATAAGGTGGTGCCATCAGGGTTTTTGGTCTTAGGCAAATCTGCGGCAGCAGGATATTTTGCTACCCATTTTACAGAGTCTGTAGGAAAGTAAGCGATCCATTTGTTTTCTAAAGCGGGCGCAATATTAAAGCTCGGAATACCTGCAAAAAAGATGTTGTAAATGCCACTTCTGTCCGCATCTTCTGTCAAAGAGTATTTTATAGTGAAAATAAGCTCTGTACCCGTCATAAACTTGCCGCCTAAGTTGGGGTCATTTAAAAACATTTTATCCCAAGCATCACGGGTAGTTGTGAGAGTATAGAGTTTTGAATTCACGATTTTATCAAGAGCCGCTTTTGCTTCAGGATACTTCTTTTGGTGCATATACACTGTACCTTGGAAGGCGTAAACACTCATTTTAGAAAAACGGTAGGTATTAGTCGTTCTCGACATGAGTTTTTCAGCTTCCAACATATCCGGAATAACGATTTCGTTCATAATGGTTTGTCCATCTGTCCGTGGGCGTACCAGCTCTTGGTCTAAGCCTGTTATAGCTTCTTTGAAAACAGGTACACCACCCCATACTCTGACGGCATCGAAATAGGCATAAGCCCTTGCCAAATACGCTTCGGCTAATAGGTTTTTATCGTAGCCTGTTATTTTTGGTATTTTTTCTATGGCTAAATTGGCACGCCCTATCATTTGATAGAGATTATTCCAACGCACAACAGCAGCATTATTGGCAGTCAGAGTATTGGTCGTAAGCTCCAAATTGGTACCTGTTGCCAGTGTTGTGCGGATATAACTATCGCCTCTAAATTCACCCCAAAGGAATTGACGTGAGGCATAATGCTTTTGCATGGCATCATAAATACCAATAACGCCTCCCTCGGCATCGGCATTGGTTTTCCAAAACTGATCGTCTGACAATTGGCTATACGGTTGTTCATTCAATGCCTTTTCGCAGGAAGAAAACAACCCCAATGCTGCGAGCATAATGAGACAGTATTGATATATTTTTAACGATTTCATTTTTTTATATTTTATAAAATGATGCAATTAAGTAATGATGAATGATAAATGATGAACGATGAATGTTGCACGGCGTTGAATATCAAATAGTTGCAAAATAATAGTTTTCGTTCATCTACCTAATAGATTTTACCCCCCTCAGTATTTCAGAGGTTTTTTTCAAAAAAATTAAAACTGAACTGATAAACCACCAATAAAGTCTCGCTTATTAGGATACCTCAAATTATCCTGTCCGGGTTGTAGTGGATTACCTCTTGAACCCAATTCAGGATTGAAACCTATATAATTTGTTAAAGTGACTAAATTATTAACCGAAACATAAAATGACATGCGATTGACCACTTTTAACTGCTTAAGCATGGACTTAGGTAGTACATAATTAAGACGGACATTACGCCATTTAATGTAGTCACCTTTACTAATATATTGAGAGTTAGGACCTAAGCGGTTTTGTGTGCGCGTTTGACCCAAACTCGCATATTCGGCAACATCACCTGGTTTTAACCAAGCTCCTTTAATACGTTCTGGCGAAGGCGTTTCCCCAGTAGAGTTCAAATCATTGCGCTGTTGGTCGTAGTTTCTGAAGATATTATTGCCAAAATTGAAGTCAAATAAGAAAGAAAGAGATAAGTTTTTGTATTTGAACTCATTGAATAAACCGCCAAAATGCGTTGCCAAGCCGTTACCCAAAACGCTTCTATCGTTCACGCCGTCAATTTGAAAGTCATTATTGCGGTCTTCCCAACGGATATCGCCACCCAAAAGAGTTATTGCACCTACTTTCAAACGATTGATTGTACCTGCATAATCGGTACCATTTAACTGATATTTTTGAAATTTGCCGCCATCGTCAAAGATAGGGGTCAGTTGTGTGCCATCATTTGCAAAGGCATTACTTTCATTGTATCTGAAAACACCCAAATTGCGATAGCCATAAAAATTACCCAAAGGTTGTCCTTCCTCAATAATGAAGTTACCGCTTTCAAAACCATCATCGTCTGCTAAGTCTACGACCTTGTTTCTTAAGAAAGTGATGTTAAAACTGGTTGTCCATTCAAAGCCTTTCTGTCTGATAGGCGTAAGCGTAAGGTTAATATCAATACCTCTGTTTTGTACAGAACCTATGTTTTGGCGCACACTTGAAAAGCCCGTTTCTTCGGGTAATGGCACCGAATATAAGAGGTCTTTGGTCGTTTTATCCCATAAATCAACGTTCAATCCTATCCGATTTTTGTACAACATCAAGTCCATACCTAAGTTCTGAGACTCGGTGCTTTCCCAACCCAATAACGGATTGGCTAACTGAAAAGGACTGACACCATTCAAGCCATTATAGCGTGCACCCGGACGGTACAACAAGCGTGATTCATAGTTACCAATACGCTCATTACCGTTTGTGCCGAAGCTATACCGCAACATAAGGTTATCGATCGACTTGACATTTTTTAAAAAGTCTTCACCACTCACCCGCCAGCCAATAGACCCTGAAGGGAATAAGCCATAAAGCTTATCAGAACCGAAACGAGAAGAACCGTCACGTCTCAAAGTGCCTTTTGCAAGATATTTTCCTTTATAATCATAAGATACATCACCAAAAATCGCCGTTAAAGAGTGTCCACTACGGTCACTTGTTGTGCCTGCCGTATTCAATTCAGACACGTTATTGAATGTCTGAATATTATCGGAACTAAATGAAGTTGCTGACAAACCTGAGCCTTCTTCGTTCCATCTTTGAATTTGCCAACCCGCAATAGCCGCTATTTTATGTTTTCCTATTTGCTTTTTAAATGTGAAATAATCTTCATGCTGAAAGTCATGACTCAAATCAACTGATTCGCTACCCGTAATAGGTCTTCCGACAGTTTGGACAATGGTTGGTTCAAAGATATTCTCTTTAGCCATCCTGAAATTAACGCCCAACGTAGAGCGTAAAGTCAATGATGGTAAAATTTGTAACTGCAAATAATTGAAGTTTTGAACTCTAAAGTTGCGCGTATTTGTTGTACGTGCTATCGCTTCCGCTAAGGGATTTTGTCTGCCCGCAATTTCTGGCGTAAAACTACCATCAGGTTCAAAAATTGGATAATAGGGGATTCTTTCAGCTAACTGTTGAAAGACCGCATTTTCGCTTAACCCTTTCTGAAATTCATACGATAGGTTAATCATAGAACTTGCCGTTAATCTTTTCTTATAATCGGCATCCATTTTCAAGCGCGAACTAAAACGCTGATAAGAGCTGTTGACCACAACGCCTTGCTCATTTAAAAAACCTGTATTCCAGTAAAAACGGCTGTTTGCGCCCCCCCCACTCAATGTCGCATTGATTTGATGCCTGTCCGAAGGTCTTGTAAGGAGTTTATTGAGGTCATTTGAGTTTTGAAATAACAAATTCAACGAATCGGCAGGAATAGCCAATGGATCGTTTCCTGCTCGTGCATTTTCGTAGTATATACGCTCACGGGTATTGGCAATCGATATCGAACTTGCCAAATTGCTGATCGAACGGGCATAGTCAACATTCAATTTCATCTCACCCGCTTTGCCGGCTTTGGTCGTAATGACGACCACACCATTGGCTGATTTTGAACCATAAATAGCTGCCGAAGCTCCGTCTTTCAAAATCTCAATATTGGCAATATCGTTAGGATTAAGATTGTTGATGTCTTCCAATTGCTGACCATCTACAATATACAAAGGGTTTACCCCGCCCGAAAACGTAGATGTACCCCTAATTCTAATATCACTGCCCGAACCTGGACCACCATTTGATGAAATTTGAACCCCTGCCAATCTGCCTTGCATGGCATCGAAAGTATTGACAGGCGTAATTTGCTCAATGTCTTTGTCTTTCACAGAGCCGACCGCCCCGAGAATGTCTTTACGATTGGCAGTACCATATCCCACAACGACGAGTTCATTCAATGTTTTGTCATTGCCTTCAAGTATAATGGTAAATGTTCTTTGTTTACCGACCGCAATTTCTTTGCTTTCATAACCAATATACTGGACCAGTAATGTCGCATCGCCTTCAGGAATAGAAAGACTGAATTTGCCGTCAATATCTGTTATGGCTCCTGTCGTTGTGCCTTTTACCACAACGCTGGCACCCACAAGCGGCTCATTTTTTTCATCTAAAACCGTTCCTGTAATAAGAACATTGGGTGCAACATTACTCGCAAAAGTCGCCTTTTCGTTTGAAGTACCTTGCGCTTTGCTTAAAACGATATAATTCCCCGCCACTTCATACTGAATACTGAGGGGGCCTAAAACCTTGTCTAAAATAGAAGCAAGGGTTTGTTCTTTAGCTGTAACAGATACCACCTTGCCGACGACGACAACTTGTGGTTGATAGGCAAAATGAATATCGGCCTCCTTTTCAATATCTGTTAAAACTGTTTTTAAGGACTTGTTAGCCGCTTCGATGGTTACAATCCGATTTAACACGTCTTGTGAAAACGACTCTCGAGCAAAACTGACAGTAGAAAATGCCGTAATGAGCATTATCTGCGTGAGTGTTATCTTCATAAGTGAGTAGAGTTTAGTTCTTAATTTTTTCATTACATTTGTGTTGTTTAAATTATTAAATAACGATTTGGACAGAACAGAGCCTTTATCGAGTTTTTGATAACTCAAAAAGTTTTTTAAAGGCTTATGTGTAAGGTCGGTGACGCGGCAACGTCACCGATTCTTTTTCTTATACTTGATGAAAAAGGGTTTAATTAAACGAAGTCTTATAAATACCTGTAAGTCAATCTTTTTCACTTTCCACTTTTCACTTAATAACATCCTTTACCAGTCAAAATGACCTTTGTGTTGGCGACTTCATACTTCGCACCTATCACTTTACATATCACTTTCAGCTTCACAAACAAATCATCTTTACCTAAGCTGATTGTCAACCGACATGATTTCAAAATGGCATTGTCTGCCACAATTTGAACACCATAAGCGACTTCAAGTATCTTCAACACATCGGCAATAGGCGCATCATCAAACTTAAAATCGGGGTTTTTCGCGGGGCTTTCTAATAAAATCGGTTTTTCGACCACACTCGCCACCAAAGACACCGTGTTTTCTTTGGTGTTTACTTGTTGGTTAGGTGTCAAAAAAATACATTTTTGCGTATCCACAGCAACAGGCGTATTGGGCTTTGCAAAATCCGCTTTTTTGAAAACAGCTACTCGTCCTGTCCTAACAACGACCGATGAAGTAGCCCCCTCAGTATTTGAAGTCCGAACCGTAAAACTTGTTCCTAAAACCCGTGTAACAATATCATTGGCAAACACGATAAAGGGTTTCTCTGGATTCTTAGTCACGTCAAAAAACGCTTCTCCTGCCACCAAAGTCACAACCCGCTCTTTGCCTATAAAATTCTTATCAAACTGAATCGAACCACCCTGCTTTAACTGAACGGTCGAACCATCTGAAAACTGAATCGTTGTATCTGTACCAACTCTTTGAATATCAATCATTTGCACGCTCAAAGATTCTGATACTGAGGGGGTACTTATCGTCCCCTTTTCATTAAAAAACCATAAACCCGCCGCCACTAACAAGGCTATTGATGCCGCTAATTTGAACCAATTAGGTATCAAAGGCACGACTTTGGGCGGCCGCACGGACTGTAATATCCGTGCTGTTTCTACTTCAATTTCAACTGCTGATAACAGCGCGTCTTGATGTTTAAATGTCTCTAAAACAGTCTTCGCTTGGTCTAAAATAGCTTGATGACCTATATCGTCATTCAGCCAACTTTCCCAAAAAGCTGTATTTGTTTCATTTGCTTGATCCAAAACCCATTGGCAAAACGAGTCTTGAATCAGCAAATCTTCTAAATAAGCATGATCATAATTTTTCATTTATTCTATATTTAAGCACTTTTTTACTGGCTTGTCATTTTAATAGTGAGAAGAGACAATTTTATACTTGTCATTTTTGAAAAAAATTAATTTTATAGGATTTTTGCACGCAGATTAGAGGTTCATGAACTGGAAGTTCGTGTCACGACTACTTTGGAAGGGATAAAAAGAGGAGCAGAAAAGACACCAATTCACGCAGCAATTTCAAGCCACTGTGTATCAAATTGGCAACCGATTGGCTTTTAATCTGCATCAATTCGGCAATTTGTTCATTGTCTAATTCTTCAAAAAACCGTAGGTGCAGGGCTTCTTGATGTCTAATAGGAAGTTTTTTGATGAGAAAACGCACTTTTTCAGCTTCTTCTTTTTGGATAATAACGGTTTCGGCTGTCTCTTCAAGAACAGCTTCAATGGGTGTATCGGAGAGTAAATAAGGCGTTTTTAAAGACTTGAAAACCAAATTGCGAAAAATAGTGATGAGGTAAAATTTAGGATTTTTTGCTAAATCAATATTGTGGCGATTTTGCCACAAAGCGACAAAAGAATCGTGAACCATGTCTTTCAAGAAGTCCTTATCTTTTGAAAACTTCTGACCATAGCTAAATAGGTCGGTATAGTGCGCTTTGATGAGTGTATCAAAAGCGGCAATATCACCTTCCTTGAAGCGGTGCCAAAGGTTTTTCTGTTCGCTATTCCGTTTATCCTCCACTAATATCTTGATTGTTTAGTAATAATTGGTAAAAATAGAAAACTTATTAAATCAATCCGTCAAAAACAGCGGCATCGGGGTTTTCTTCATAAAAAC
Organism: Saprospiraceae bacterium; assembly: GCA_031367705.1. Classification (GTDB taxonomy): domain Bacteria; phylum Bacteroidota; class Bacteroidia; order Chitinophagales; family Saprospiraceae; genus JAAFJT01. The sequence continues at coordinate 9,483 of JANLQI010000364.1, forward strand.
ATCGCCATAATCATCTGGTCTGCTATTTTAAGCGCATTATCCACTTAATTATTCCTCATCGGGTACATTAATGGACTGTTCGCCTTCAGAAAGTTCCTCTCCCCTATTTTTGTTACCTATCAGATTCAAGAAATTATCACTTGACACAACTTTTACACCTTTGACCTTTTCAACTTGTAATCTGGCATTTCCAGCCGCCACACCGCCTTTTTGTGCCGCTTCACGGTTCTCATTAAATCCTAAAGCATTTTCATTGATGGCAATCGTTCGGGTTACTTCTTCACTTAAAGCCGTAAAAATCAACTCCAAAGGTGTCATGTGGTCGCGCAGGTTTTGACGCTCTAAGCCTTTGATTTTTGAATGTTCTGATGGCGTTACACCAAAAGTCGCTTTTGCAATTTCAGCCGTCAAAATGCTGTATTCTTGACCTTCTTTAACGCCTCGATTTTTCCACTCGTCAGTCAATGCCTTACGGGTTTCGATAGACTGAATGCGTCTTTGAACCCATTCTTCTGGATAACCTTTGGCGCGATACAGCTCTGCTTGTCGCTCTGTCAATAACTCTGGATTTTCAGTTTCCTCAATCCGTTCTGCGCCCGTTTGTGCCAACCACAACTTTAAAGGCTCTGCCTTTGGCGATGGCACGGACATGATGATGCGCAATACCCCCTCAGTATTGGCGCAGTCTGTAAGTCGTTTTCGACCATCTTTACCTTCTAATTTCAACTGTTCGCAAAATGCGAATGGTTGATCATCTTCCTTTGACGAACGCTTTTTGATGTCTGCCCAGTAGCGGTTGGGCTGCGTACTCTCCGTCAAAACCTCGATGATATCAATGACTGAAAAATACCATTCGTCGTTGTGCCAAGTTTTACGAATCTCTTTATTTCCAAAAGTGATTAATGTGTTTTCTTTTTCCATGTTTCTATTTTACGATTATTAGAACTTCTAAATAAGCAAAAATTTGTCCTCTCCTACCCCCTCAGTATATGACTCTTTTCGACGGCTTTCCCGCTCTCAAAAACAGGCTTAGAGTTTTGTCGTTTATTACATAAAACTAAAATTAGATTATTCGTTTAATAGTTTAATCTAATTTAAATTTCATTTTACAAGCCATTTCAAATGCCCCTATTTTCACAGCACCGTTCCTATATTCACAAAAGCGCAACTTCATGCGTATGCCAAAACCTGTTTTTAAAACTTAAATTGGGCTGTAAATATAAAAACTTTTTAACCAAAACAAAGTCAATGTTTTTATTTATTAGTTTAATCTAAAATTAGATTAAACATATTTATTGGTAATATCAATTAATAACTTATTGCTAATCAACATTTTAATATTTATTAGTTTAAACTAAAAATCTAATTTATCAATTTATTAGTTTAATTGTTTTTTTGTTTAATAATATAGACATACATTTGTTTTTTCTTTTAAACAAATATTAGATTAAACTAAAAATGCAATATTTATTTTAATCTAAAATTATTTTAAACTAATAAACTAATATAGTATGCCACTCATTATTGCAGTAGCACATCAAAAAGGAGGCGTTGGAAAATCAACACTTGCCCTCAATCTGACCAGTTTTTTTTCGCGAAGTGGTGTGAAAAGTGCCGTCGTAGATGCCGATGCTCAAGGCTCAATTTCCAATTTAGTCCAATCATTTGGCGAAAATAACGCTTATGGTAGCGTGCAATTGATTGAACGAAAAAGCTTTCATTCATTCGCAGATTTGACAAAACTGAGTCAATACGATGTTTTACTTTTAGATACACCGCCTTATCTGTCAACCAATTTGAATGAGATTTTTCAAGTGGCTGACTTCGTACTGGTGCCGACCAAACCCGCCGTTTTCGATATGTTCGCCATTGAAGGCACAATGGAACTGATAAACGAAGCGAAGAAGATAAAGAAAGAATTGAAAACGGGTGTCGTCATCAACATGAGTGTCGCAGGGGCTAAACACGTCGAAGAAATTAAAACTTACCTAAAAAACAAAGGTATCAACGTTTTAAAAACGGAAATAGCCAAACGCGTCGAGTTTGAACGCTGTTTGCTTTATTCTGACAGCATCTTTGGGGGTAATGATGAAAAAGCTAAGGAAGAAATTTCAAGGCTTGGAAATGAAATAATCGCTATTATCGAAGACAGTAGCGAATCATAGTCGTTTACACAAAAAATAGTTTTATTGATTATTTGTTTTATCTAAAATTAGTTTATTTTTACAAACTAATAAACGAATATTCGTTTATTAGTTTAAACGATTAAATTACAAATCATGAAAAATCTGCAAGATAAACTCGCAAACATCAACAAAGCGAAAGAGAACACGAATACCCCCTCAGTAAAACCGATGATTCAAGAAGCCGTCGTCAGGAAGAGGGTAGGGCGACCGACGTTCAAAAATGACAATGTCAAATACGTTCGTATCTTTTCAGATATTCCTGAACCACTCAAAGACCGCATGACGGTTGCTTTGGTACAACAATTCAAAGGTCGCTTTGGTACAATGAGTGAGCTGATAAACGCAGCCTTAGAAGAGTATCTTGAAAAAAATCCTTAAAAAGCAATAACACCCGAAAAACGAAAGACGGACAAAAAAGGGGTGAAGCAATCGAGTTTTGTCAAAAAAGAGAACAGATAGTTTATCCTTCATACAAGGGTTCGATTCATCAATAATGTATCGAAAGACGGACAAAAAAGGGGTCAAACTTCTCTTTTAAAAATATAAACAATCAATTCTGTAAGAATCCAAATAGATATTTGAAACGAAAGACGGACAAAAAAGGGGTGAGCATTTACCCTTTTACAGAGACCTTGCTCTAATCATCTTTGAACTATCAAATCTCCTTTTTTAGTCCTTATTTTTAAAAAAACAAGGTAAAACCTTTTTGTTGTTTTTAAATTTTAATTTCTTTATAATTTAAGACTCGCTAATCGTTTGGTAATCAATTATTTACAACGCTAAAGACGGACAAAAAAGGGGTGAAACAAGGACGTTTTGTGGGTGAGAAACGGACAAATCATGGGTGAATTAAGGACATTTTATGGGTGAAAAACGGACAAATCATGGGTGGTTAAAAAAAAGACGGACATGTTGCACAACATGTCCGTCTTTTGCATTATTTTTATGCCATCAAAAAGATAATTATGGAAAATATTGAATTATTTGACCAAAACAAGGGGCTTTCTGTCATTAAATCGAACAGAATCATTGAGGCAAAATACCGCCTTAATGTGCGTGAACAGAAATTTATCCTCTATATGGTCTCGCTCATAAAGCATGATGAAGAGGATTTTAAATTCTATCGCGTTAAAATAAATGAATTCGAGAAAATCCTTAATTTAGAAGGGAAAAAGTGGGGGAGTATCTACCAAGTTGTCAAAGACATTGTCTTAAACTTGAACGATAAACCTTTGATAATTGCAAAAGATGGTGGGCGAAAACAACAGATTATCAACTGGATTGCTTCCGCTGAAATTGAAATGGGTACGGGCATCATAGAATTTGAGTTCTCTGAAAAGCTGAAACCCTACCTTTTGCAGCTCAAAAGTCACTTTACAAAATACAATTTGGACAATATACTCCAACTCAAAAGCGGTTTTTCGATACGCATGTATGAACTTTTAAAGTCACATCAGTTTCAAGGCAAAGTTGAATATGATTTGGAAGAGCTTAAAATGTTGTTGGGCGTAGATGATAAGTATGATGAATACACCGATTTCAAGAAACGGGTGCTTAAAACGGCACAGATAGAACTCAAAAACAAGTCAGATATTTACTTCACTTTTAAAGAAAAACGCTTGAATCGAAGGATACATTCGCTGTTTTTTACCATTTTTGAAAATACTGAACTTAAGGAGCAACAAGCTAAAAGCCCGAATAAAAAGACAAAGACCGCATCTAAAGGTGTAAAACCAGAAGAAAAAGTTTCAACCGACGACCCCTTGATAATGCGCATTATCGAAATTGGGTTTACAAAAGCGAAAGCCAAAGAAATAAGCGCACTTGGGTTTGACAATATTAAAGATACTCAAACACAAAAGAGGGTTAAATCGCGATTTTTAGACCCAAAACTGTGGTTTAACGAGCGTTTTCAGTTTTTTGAAGCAGAGATGAAAAAAGGTAATATCTCTAATGGACAGGGTTTTTTCTTGAAGACATTGCAGGACAATTACACAAATCCAGACATCGAAAAGCAACAAAAAACAGAGCTCATTAAACAAAAAAACAAAGAACGAGAACAAAAAAAAGCCAATCTGGAAGTTGAATTGAAGACGTTAGGGGAGACTGTTTGGACAGAAAAAATGGCAATAGCTGTTGATTTATTAAAACGCCGTGAAACGTTATTGGATGAGCTGACAGATGGCAACGGCACACTGCTTTTTAAAGGAAATTTTGATAAAACTCTTTCGATTGTGGACAATTTGACCAAAGCACCGATGCCGACACGAGTTTGGGTCATCAGTAAAATCGAAGAATATACCCCTCAGTATTTTGAGCATTTGGCAGAGGCGAAAAGTAAGATGGTATTGCTAAGAGAAATGATAGCAAAATCGTAGTTATCTACCCATTGATTTATCCAATTAGCCAAATCGTCAGGAAATAAAATTTTGGGTTTTGTTGTCAAGGTGACAATTTTAATGTTTTTGTTTTCTAACAATGGCAAAGGCAAATATGATAAATTGTTTCAAAGGTTTACTAATTTGTTTTAAATTTTAACAAAAAAAAAATCATTTTATCACCCCCTCAGTAATTGCTTACAGAATGGGCAATAGATATAATAATTTGCTTTTATCTAAAAACCTATGGAGAATTAAGAATCAGGTCTGAGATGAAGGTTTGGATAATTGTTTTATTCTGTCAAAAGACGTGTTCTTTCAGGAATAGTCCGCCTCATGCTGCCTTTATTAAAAAACGAGCCCGCGCTTTTGCAAGACTGATAAAAAGGTCAAGTCCGAGCAAACGTTCTAATTCATTGGATTCTTCGACGGAAATTAAACCTTCTTTCTTTTTAGAAACAAGTTCTTCAACTCTATCCGACATGGATTTAGAGGCTTTTAGAGGGATGATTTTATCAGGGTTCATCTGTGCTATGATATCAGCAACATCCCCGAAGGCTTCTGTTATTGTCATAAAGCTATTTTTTAAACAAAATTACATTTTTTACGCAAAGAACCAAGGCGTATCAAAAAATCTCACCAAGTCACCCCCTCAGTAGCCGCCCGAATTAGCTCCTTCAAATCATGGGGTACAAGTATCTCAATATCCTTGGGCAGCGATAAAATAAAACGAATCAAAGCATCTGGCTTTTCAGGATTGCAATAGATATTTTCAAAAATCCAATAATTGCCACCGTCGTCACGGAGGTATTTATCCGCGCGGGGGTATTCTTCGCGCATGATGAGATAAGCACGTTCGGTGAGACGCAATTTAAGGGCGCGGGCTTCTGCGTGGGCATAACCAAATACATCAGCGTGTTCAAAAGCCTTTTTGTGCGTCTGCATTTGATCCCTCAGTATATCAACGGATTCTATGCGGTCGGTACTGAATTTGAGCATTTTATGTGTGGTCAGGTCGTAGGCATAAACCAATTTGCCGCCCTTTTGCAACTCTTTGGGTTCGATGTTGTAATCGGATATCTTATTGTCACTTTTAAGGGATTGATAGCGGTGTAGGTGGACGCAATAATTTTGTTTGATGGCTACTTTAAGCTGCTCAATATTGCGCTCTGCTTGTTGGCGTACCATGCTGTCAACCATTTGGATAACCTGCGTATTGTCTTCTAACTTTTGTAGAATCATAGGCACTAAAGGATTATCAAACGCTGATAAAGCAGAACGAATCAAATCCAATTCTTTAGCTGTCAGGTCATCGAGTGAAAAATCACGGTCAGCGTTTGTATCCTCAATCAAGTAAGTTCTGCCCACTTTTTTGAGTTTTAGCCCTAAATCTTCAAAGGTTTCCAAACACCGAATAAACAGTTCGACGATGTGTGACACCATCACTTCGCAAGAGGTCAAGCATTTGTGCAATTGTCATGGGGCGTTTTCGCAAGGCGCGCATGAGCCGCAAATTGCGGAGAATGGTTTGTTGTTCAGCCATGAAGTGAACAGATTAGAGAATGAAAATAAAGCAAAAGTACAAGGAATATCAGATGTTTTAAAATCGAGTTCAATTGTGTTTTATTTTGTAAATCTTTGATAATCAAAGTTTGATATACTTGTGACAGGTTGAACGAAAGAAACAAAAACAAATAATAAAAGAATAACGATATTGGAAATATAGGAAAAAAAGAGATAAAATTCAATATTTGAGCAAAAAAAAAGAGAGATGCAAAATATTGAAGTATTTGCAGAAAGAATAAAACCAATTAGCGATTTTCGTAAGCCACAGGGTCAGCGATATAGATTACATAACTTATTGACAATTATGGTTTTAGCGATGCTGTCTGGTTGTGATGATTTTGAATCCATGGCACTATACTGTAAAAAGAAAGCGACCTTTTTAATTGAACGAAGTCTGTTAGATGGAAAGGATTTCCCCTCACATGACTTATTTAGGTGGATAATGATGAATTTAGATAAGTCTGAGTTTAGTAAAATACTGTGTGCTTGGTTAGACAGTTTTGAAAATCCATCGGCAGATGAGTCAAATAGAGAGAAACGGCTCATTCATATAGATGGTAAAGTCCTACGAGCTACCCGCACATCAGAACATTCTCGAACAGGACTACTTGTGCTGAATGCTTATTGTAGTAATACGCACGTCACCATAGGTGAAATGTTAGTTGAAAAGAAGAGCTGCGAAAAAACAGCTATTCCCTTAATTATTAAGACCTTAGATTTAAAAAATGATATTGTGACCATAGATGCAGCCGGAACAATGACTCATGTAGCGGCTGCAATTGTGGATAAAAAAGGTGACTATATACTGGCATTAAAAAAGAACAATAAACTTTTTTATAATGAAGTTCATAGCTTTTTTTACAACTTCGAAGGCACAACACTCATTAAAGACATAGCACAAACTGTTGATAAACAAGGACTTAGGACGGACATTCGTACGTGTTCTATTATTACAGACTTGCAATACTTTCCTGATGCACAAGCATGGAAAAATCTTAAAACTTTAGTATTGGTAAAAAGTCAAAGAACTCTTAATGGTAAAACCACAAATGAAGAACGGTTTTATATATCCTCTCTTCGTTATGATGCAGCCGCACTGTTGGAGACTATTCGACGACATTGGTCTATTGAAAATAATTTACATTGGAGCTTAGATGTCGCTTTTAACGAAGACAAACTAAGACTCGAAGAAAAAAATGCAGCTCTTTGTATGGCTGTATTAAGACGTTTTGCATTGGCTCTTATAAAGAAAGCCGATTCTAAAGAAAGCATCAAGGCTCAAAGATTAGCTATGGCTTGGAACGACCAAGACCTTATCGTGTTGTTTTGTTAGGCGATGGCGAATTTGATGGCGAGCAGTTGCGTACAACTTGTAAAGAGGCTAAATGGGAATTTGTTCTGCGGACTTCTGTTGATCGCCAAATTGACTGCAGCAACGGTGAAATCGCAAGAATGGACACCCTTGAACCCCTTGAAGGCGAAGAAATCGTTTTTGTCCCTGACGCCTGTCAAGGCTCACGGTAAGGATAAGAAAAAATATAATGCTGATTGTGCTAATACTGAGAGGGGAAAATATTGATTCATACAATGGAAAAATTTCTGATTAATACATTCTTGTTTGTTTATCTTTAATCGCTCCTAGCTTGGGGGCTATTTTTTTATGAAAAAAATAAAAAATAGTTTAGGGGTTTTCGAGATTAAACTCACCTTTAGTCAAACATCAAGAATATATGAATTGGGATACATTGGATAACGAAGAATTAGTGCAGCGTTTTCAATCGGGTGAGACGAGGGCATTTGAGGAAATATACGACCGTTATTGGTCGAAATTGTACAATTTGGCTTATACGCAGATTGGAACAAGGGAAGAGGCAGAGGATTTGATTCACAACCTTTTTGAAAGCCTTTGGAAAAAAAGAAGCGAACTGGCGATACGCAATTTGACGACGTACTTGATTGTGTCGGTCAAATACTTGTCGGTGGCATATATCAAATCGCAAATAAACTTACGGAAGTATCAAGAGTATTTGATATTTCAAGAAATAGAGCGCACAACGTCAACAGAAGACATTATCAATTTTTCAGACTTGCAAAAAGCAGTCGAAAATGCGATGAAAACATTGCCTGAAAAAACAGTTGAAGTGTTCAGAATGAGCCGTTTTGAAAACAAATCGGTGCGCGAAATAGCTCAGAGTTTGAATCTTTCAGAAAAAGCGGTTGAATACCATATTACTAAATCATTGAAAGTCCTTAAAGAACATTTGAAGTATTTTCATTCAAATTAATATCTCCCCAAATCTATTTTTTACATTAAAATAATAAGACAATGACGCAATACGATTTTGATAAATTACTCGAAAAATATTTGCAAGGCGCATGTTCACCCGCAGAAGAAGCTCTGTTGGACGAATGGGCAAATCGTCAAATGGATAACGAAACAGTTGTGCTTACAGAAGATGAATCGAAAACAGTTAAAAAACAACTTTGGAAGCGCATCAAACAAAGTTCATTTCCAATGTACCCCCTCAGTATAAAATGGTTTTCGTGGGCAAAATTGGGCATGGCGGCTTCTTTGATTTTTATTGTTTCGATAGGTCTTTTGTTGTATAAAGGTTCTTTTCAACCTAAAAGCATGCTTGATACGGCTCAAGTCAAAGAGCAAACAGGTGTTGAAATGACGAACACGACAGATAAGCCACAGGATATTCACTTAGCAGATGGCACAATCGTCAATTTGCAACCCAATAGTACGCTTACTTTTTCTGAAAAAGTGGGCGAGCATAAAAGAGTTGTATATCTGAAAGGGGAGGGGTTCTTTAAAGTCAAACGCGATACGACGAAACCGTTTTATGTATATGCCGGCAATTTGGTTACAGAGGTTTTAGGGACAAGTTTTACTGTGAAATCGTATGAAAATGACAAAACAGCAGAGGTTGTCGTCGTCAGCGGTAAAGTAAAGGTTTACAACGCGCCACGTACTGAGGGGGGGATTAAAAAGGAAATACAACCGACGATTTTGACACCGAATCAAAAAATCATATTTGAAAAAGCGACTCAGGAGATAAAACCACTCGTGGTTGAGCAACCGATTGCTTTGAGTCCGCCGAAATCACTTGCCAGTTTTATTTTTCAAGAAATGCCTGTATTCGATGTTTTGAAAAAATTAGAAGAAGTCTATGGCTTAGAAATCAAACCAAGCCCCGCTATGAAAGATTGTACTTTTACAGGAGACTTGAATGGTTTGGAACTTTATATACAATTGGATTTGGTGTGCCAATCCATTAATGCAAAATACGAAAAACAAGGAACGCATATCATTATCAACGGCAACGGTTGCCGATAAAAAAAAGAACCATGAATGCGGTAACATTCACGGTTCAAATTGTCTCTTGCCTTTGTATAGCGTCAAGGTCTGCCAACCTTTTCGCTAAGAGAGCAAGAAAAGGTAACAACAATTTTTCAATTGTCATTTTAAACAAGAATCAAAAGTATGGAAAAAAACTCACGAACTAAAAAAGTTCTCACTAAAATCATGCGCTTCACATTTATTCAGATGGTTTTACTGACACTGTTTGCCAGTGTATCTTATGCTACCGAGAGTTGGAGTCAAGATATATTAAATCAAAAAGTGTCGGTCAATGCACAATCGGCAGATATGCGGACAGTGCTAACAGACATTGAAAAGCAAACATCGGTCAAGTTTGTGTTTAGTAACAATACGGTTAAATCTACACATAAAGTGTCCATTAATGCGACTTCTGAAACGCTTTCGAGTGTCTTGGCCAAATTATTACCCCCCCTCAGTATTTCTTACGAGTTGGTGGGTTCACGGATTTTACTGAAAAAAACAGAGGCTAAAACGGCTGCTAAAAGCACCGTTGAACCACTCAAAAATGAAAAAAAATTAGACGTTGTCCAAAGAATTGCTTTCATCATCACGGGCGTTGTCAAGGATGAAAAAGGCGAACCACTTGTTGGCGCAAGCGTCGTTCTTGAAGGCACGACAAAAGGGACTATCACCGACGAGAATGGCAAATTTACGCTTGAATTGGAGGCTAAAGAAGAAAAAACAGGCAGATTGGTTTTCAGTTATGTCGGTTATGACAGCCAAACAATGCCGATATTGGGGCAAAAAGTCATCAATATTACTTTGACAGAAGGCAAAGCTTTATCTGAAGTCGTCGTCGTTGGTTATGGTACTCAAAAGAGGGGTGATGTCACAGGTTCGGTGACAAAATATAAGAATGAGAGTATGGCTGAATTGCCTGTATCTCGTTTAGACCAAGCTTTGCAAGGGAAATTGGCGGGTGTCCAAATCCAAAATACATCAGGTGAATCGGGAACAGACCCCAAAGTGACGATTCGTGGCGTGAGTTCTATCAATGCGGGCGCAAGTCCTTTGGTTGTTGTGGACGGACATCCTGTGCCGGATGGTTTGGCATTTGTAAATATGACCGATGTGGAATCGGTTGAGGTTCTGAAAGATGCGGCTTCGGCGGCTATTTACGGTTCGCGGGGGGCGAGTGGCGTTATTTTGATTACAACAAAAAGCGGTAAATCGGAGAAACCCAAGTATAATCTCAAAATTTCAAACGGTTATAAATCGGCTTACAAGTTGTATTCGAGAATGACCACGACGGAATATGTTAAATTCCTCTATGACGAAGCTGCCCAAAGAGCTCAAGACCCAAGTATCACGACTCAAGCTGCTCCTGCGACTGATGCCGATAAAGCGGCTTATGCGATTGCAACGGGTTTGATGGAAGGTGTCGAAACGGATTGGCAACGCCAAGCGATACGCGATGTGAATGTTAAAAATATTCAGTTTAGTGTAGCGGGTGGTAGCAAAGATTTGAAATACTTTTTCTCTGCGGGTTATCAAGATGACCAAGGCATGATATACAATAATGAGTATAAGCGATACAATATTAGGAGTAAAATAGATGCTCAATTGAACAAACGCATGAAATTGTCGGTGAATATTGCGCCAAGTTTTAATGAAAGACAACGGTCATCGGAGCAATTGCAAGACTTTTTGCGTTTCCCGTCTTGGTTGCCTGTTCGTCATAATGAAAAAACAGCCGCTTTTGTCAGAGAAAACCCTTTGTATGCCGATGTGAAAGCAGGTGATTATGCTCAACCACGCCATTTCAACCAAAGATTATACAGTGCTACGATGCCCGATGGTTCAGCTTTTGCGAATACGACACCTTTAGACCCATTTGGTTCTGCTCAAAACACACCACGGTCGGTTTCAGAAACACGACAATTGACGGGTAATGATTTTAGAGTACAAAATGGTGCTGATTTGACCATAAATCTTTTGCCAGGACTTGATTTTAAAACACTGGCGAGTGCTTATGTGACCTATTCAACAAATTTGGATTTTGCGAGAAAGAATTCAAATAGGGCAGGGGACCCAAGCAAAGGTGTTTACTCAAGCCGCCTTTTTATGGATTTATTGAATGAGAATACCTTGAATTATAAAAAAGAAATCAAAGGTCACTCCATTGGTTTACTCGCAGGTTTTACAGCGCAAAAAACGACTGTTAAAGTAGAACAAGCAACGGGTATAAATTACCCTGATGATAATATCACGACTTTAAATACCGCATTGACAAAAGACCAAGCAGGTACTTTTAATACAAGAAACAAAATTGGTTTGGTGTCTTATTTGGGTCGTGCGACTTATGGCTATCAAGGCAAATACTTGTTGGCAGGTAGCTTCCGTGCAGACGGCAGTTCCTATTTTGCGCCAGGAAAAAAATGGGGTTACTTCCCCTCAGTATCCGCAGGTTGGGTAGCAAGCGAGGAGAAGTTTTTGAAAAAAATCAATTGGTTAAGCCAATTAAAGTTCAGAGGGAGTTATGGCGCAACAGGTAATAACCGCATCGTGGATTTTGCTTTTGTTGACTTACTTTATGGCGCAAATTATCCTTTAGGTGCGGGTACAGGCACAGTTACGGCAGGTCAAGTACCGTCAAGAGAGATTTTGTCGAATTCGGATATTACTTGGGAACGCACTTTCCAGTACAACGGTGGTGTGGATTTATCAATATTCAAAAATGCTGTAACGTTTGGGCTTGATATTTATCGTTCAAAAACAGACCAATTGTTGCTTCGACAATCCACTTTGGGCTTTTTGGGTGTGCCACAAACTTGGAATAATATCGGAAGCCTTCAAAATGATGGAATCGAGTTAGAAGTTACCAGTAACAACATCGTTAAGAGAAATTTCAAGTGGACAACATCGGCAAACATTTCACGCACGCGCAACAAAGTTTTAGAATTGGGTGCAGAAGCCTTTTTACTCAATCAAGGCGAGCGCACGGAATTGTATCGCAACAAAGTAGGCGACCCATTGGTGCAGTTTTTTGGCTTCAAAACAGACGGTGTTTGGTTGTCACAAGCGCAAATTACAGAATCAAAAATCACGAGTAATTTGAGTAATGCCCTCGTGCCAGGAGGTTTGAAAATTGTGGATTTAGATGGCAATGGCATTTTAGATGCCAACGACCGCACCGTTATCGGCAATCCGTATCCTGATTTCACTTGGGGTATAACAAATACGTTTAAATACAAAGATTTCGACTTCAGTTTCATGTTCCAAGGCGTTCAAGGTGGTTCTTTAATTAATGGCGACCCAAACTATCTTGAAATCAGACGCACAGTTAGAGCATACAGCGAAAACAGATGGTTGAGTCCAGCTTTCCCAGGCGACAGCAAAACGCCTTATTCATCAAATGGTGTCAATTGGTTAATAACAGATAATGTCGTAGAAGATGCTTCTTATGTTGCTCTTAGAGAGGTTGTTTTGGGCTATACTTTACCCAATAATTTGACAAAACGGGTCGGGCTTAGAGGTTTACGGGTCTATGCGTCGGGTCAAAATCTTTATTTCCAAACGGGAAAAGGTTATAGAGGTCTTAATCCAGAATCGAGATTCCAAACAGGTCCTTACAATACGCCTTTGGTTGATGGTTATCAACGCGGTAGTTTCCCTGTCAGTAGAACATTTTTGTTTGGTCTTGATTTGAATTTCTAAACTTTAAAAATTTCAATAAAATGAAATATATAAAACGCTCTCTCATAATCATTACTGTTGGTTTTTTCGCTTCTTGCAACGATACTATTGACTTGTTGCCGCAATCCAACGGCAATACAGACACCTATTATTCTAACTTAGAACAACTCAATGCAGGACTCGTAGGCTGCTACAATGGCTTGCAAAGACCCCTGAATTTAGAATGGCAACTCACTGAATTGAGGAGCGATAATACGATAATGGGTTCGCCAGGCAGCCAAAGCGCACCGAACAGGGATTTGAGCGACTTGGATATGTTTATCCCTGCAACGATTCATCAAGCTGTTTACACCTATTGGCTCAACACCTATAATAATATTCGCAATGCAAATATTGTTTTGGAAAGATTGGGTGTCACGTATGACCCCTCAGTAGGAAGCATCAAATTGGCGGATATTAAGTTGCCTGTGACAGATACTGAACGCAAACAAGTGGCAGGAGAAGCGATGTTTATCCGTGCTTATCATTATTTCAACTTGGTTCGTTTGTACGGTGGTGTGTTTTTAGCGCATACGCCCCTAACGCCACAGGAAACTAAAACAATGAGTCGTGCTTCGGTTGACGATATATACAAATTGATTGAAGCGGATTTGCAAACGGCTTCCACTTATATGAGTGCGGCAAAATACAATGCAACGGCTGCAACGCTTGGCAGAGCCAATGCGTGGTCGGCAAAAGCGTTATTGGGTAAAGTTTATTTGACCCGCAACAAGAAAGCAGAGGCGATTACACAATTGCAAGACGTTATAACAAACAGTGGTCATTCACTTTTGCCCAATTATGCGGATGTTTTTTCTATTAATAATGAGATGAATGCCGAAATCCTTTTTGCAGTGCGCTATAAAGCAGGTGGTTTGGGTTTAGGGGCAACTTTTGGAAATGATTTCGCACCCGTCAGTAGCGGTACAGCTATTATTAATGGTGATGGCGACGGCAATAATTATCCAAGTTTAGATTTGGATACCGTGCATACCACAATAGATAAAAGGAAGCCTGTTAGTTTGGCTCTTTGGACGACAAAATACTATGCCAAAAAATTCGTGAATCAAGTTGTTTTGACCGATGATGGTGAAGGCGACTGGCCCGTTTTGCGTTTTGCCGATGTGTTGTTGATGATGGCAGAAGCCAAAGGTTTTACGCCTGAAAGTATTGCCTTGATTAATCAAATCAGAACACGCGCAGGACTTGCCGCTTTACCAGCAACCGTTACAACAGTAGCACTTTTTGAAAAGGCTTTGGCAGATGAACGACGATTGGAATTGCTTTTTGAAAATCAACGCTACTTCGATTTACTGCGTTTCAACACAACAATGACGACTATAACTGCCGAGAAAACGATAAAAGACAATTTTGGAAGACTTTATGCTAAACATTATGGCAAATATCCTGTACCAACACCCACTTTGGTGCAATTGCAGGGCAATGTCACCACGGACAAATTATTATTGCCTATTCCACAACGTGAAATTGATACGAATACAGGTTTGAAAATTGAGCAAAATCCTGGTTATTGATAAAAACAAGCAGCTGAATGATTCAAACAGTAATCATTCAGCTTCTTATTAGAAGTTGTTTAGTTTGTTGTAGCCCCCCTCAGTATCTTGAACTTTTAATTGCAAATACTGAGGGGGCTTTTTAAAATATATTTTTACAATATTTAAACTTTTGGTCATTATTAAGGTCTATTAAAAAGACCTGATAATGGAAATTATGTTAAAAGTTAGTGCAAAATTCAAAAAATAGCGAACTGCAACTGAACATTTTTTTTATCCTTTCACGCATTTCAAATTTCACATTAAAAATTAAGAATGAAGAACAAAATTTTGTTATTTATCCTCTTCCTTACATCGTTTGGAATGAATCTTACTGCCCAAAAAGCAGCTAAACCCGCATCTAAGCCCAATGTCCTCTTTATTGCGATTGACGATTTAAAGCCTATTTTGGGTTGTTACGGCAATAAATTGATAAAAACACCTAATATTGACCGCTTGGCACGCATGGGTACGGTCTTCGGCAGCAATTATTGCCAACAAGCCGTTTGTGGCCCTACGCGCGCCAGTATTATGACAGGTATGCGCCCCGATTATACAAAAATTTGGGACTTAAAAACCAAAATGCGCGATATGAATCCCAATATCGTCACCATCCCTCAGTATTTTATCAGTCAAGGCTATGCAACTTCGGGCGTTGGTAAGATTTACCATCCCACATGCGTGGACAAAAAGAATGACGAACCCTCTTGGACAGTGCCTTATTTTAAGGCAAAAGCTAAGGACTATGCGAATGGTGAACCTGTTCAAAAACATTATCAATCGCCTGAACTCAAAGCCAAAGAATTAGCCGCAGCAACCGATACTAAAGATAAAGCAGCCAAAAAAGAAAAAGATGAAGACGAAGATGGCAAAGGGCAAAGAGGGCCTGCCTCTGAATGTCTCGACTTGCCCGACAATGCCTACGAAGATGGCGTAGATGCCTTAATCGCTAAAAAGCAATTGATTGCTTTTTCAAAGTCTAATAAGCCTTATTTTATGGCAGTGGGTTTCAAAAAGCCGCATTTGCCTTTTGTGTCGCCTAAAAAATATTGGGATTTATACAAACGCGAAGATATGCCGTTGGCAGAGTTTCAAGAACACGCCAAGAACAGCCAAGCCTTCGCTTACGAAAGCTCGGGTGAGTTGAAAAACTATTCTGATATACCTGGTGCAGCAACGATTAAAGACCAACTCAACAGAATTGGTTTGCCCAAAGAAAAGCAACAAGAATTGATTCATGCTTATTACGCGGCGATTTCTTACACAGATGCTCAAGTCGGTATCCTTTTAAACACATTGGATTCATTGGGCACTTTGGACAACACCGTCATTGTCCTTTGGGGCGACCACGGTTGGCACTTAGGCGACCACGATATGTGGGGCAAACACACCAATTTCGAGCAAGCAACCCGCGCACCATTGATTTTCGCTGGACCCAATTTGAAAGGTGGACAAATCTCTAACTCAATGACTGAGTTTGTAGATGTTTTCCCAACCTTATGTGATTTATCGGGCTTGCCTATTCCAACAAATTTGGCAGGAAAAAGCTTGAAACCATTGATGCAAGACACAAAAGCAACGGTCAAGACCTTCTCAATGAGCCAATATCCGCGCAAATTGAAGAAAGCCACCAAATCCGATGCTGTCAAAGCTGACCCTGAATTGGGCAAACTCATGGGCTACTCGATGCGGACAGACAAATACCGCTACACCGTTTGGGTGAACAAAGATTTTAGAGCCAACAAAGAGCCTTTTGCTGCCGATAGAGTTTATACAACTGAACTCTATGACTACGAAAAAGACCCATTGGAAAAGGTCAATTACGCAACAGATAAAAAATACACCGCAATTGCGAAAGACTTACAAGCTAAAATGGAAGATTACTTTAAGTCGCAATTGGTCGCTGTAAAAACGCCTTAAACATTTTTTAAAACACTTAGCCACATTGCACACATAGTTTTTTCTTTTTTGTCATCCTGAAAGGAACTAAAAAAGCTTTGTGCTCAATGTGGCTATGTGTTAAAAAATCAAAAAGATGAAAGAAAGACAAACTCTAATACTTCTTTTTATTCATTTCTCCCTTACCCTTTCTTATATCTCTGCTCAAACCACAACTTTAGTCTCTATCGGCACCAATGGTAAATTGGTTTACACCGCAGATACTAAAGGCAACGTGATTCCCGACTTTAGCGGCGTGGGATACATGAATAGCGAAGCTGTAATTCCGACCGTCGCGGTTGTGAAAACCGTTACAGCAATTTCGGGAGACAATAGGGCAAATGTTCAAGTCGCTATTGACCAAGTAGCAGCTTTGCCTTTGGATGCCAATGGTTTCAGAGGTGCCATTTTGTTTAAAAGCGGCACATACAATATCAGCGATGTCATTTCTATCACTGCAACTGGCATTATACTGAGGGGGGAGGGTTTCAATGGTTCGGGTACGAATTTCATTGCGACAAAGACCGCGCAGCATACACTTTTTGATTTTGCAGGTACTTCGGGTACAACAAAGGTCACTTCAACGGCGAAAAACATTACAGACGCTTATCTGCCTTTCGGCAAAAAGCAAGTGACCGTCGCATCAGGACATAGTTTTGTCGTCGGTGATAAAATCTATATCCATCGCATCCCAAATGCCGCTTGGATTGCCCTTTTGCAAATGAATATTTTGACAAATTATGATCCTTTGGCAACCAATTGGACAGCTTCTTCTTACGATATGTATTCTGAAAGAAAGGTCACAGCCGTTAATGGCAATGTTCTCTCTTTAGACGCGCCGATTATGGATGTCATTGAACCGACTTACGCGACAGGCGAAGTTTTGAAATACACAGATACCAGAATTGAGAAGTGTGGCATCGAAAACATGCGTATTTCTTCCATTTATGCTTCCGAAACAGATGAAAACCATGGTTGGGAAGCCGTGTCTTTCAGCAACGCTACGAACAGTTGGGCAAAAGATTTAGAAGTTTATTACTTCGGTTATTCGGCGGTTCATATTACGAGTACGGCTGCTTGGATAACGGTTGACAATTGTAAAATGTACGATGCCAAATCCATTATTGACGGTAGCCGCCGCTATTCTTTTAATTTGGACGGGCAACGTTCTTTGGTGCAAAATTGCATCGCACGCAATGGTCGCCACGATTTTGTTACAGGCAGCCGCACTTGTGGACCCAATGTGTTCTACAATTGTTCTGCGACCTTGCAACAAAACGATATTGGCCCGCATCATCGTTGGGCAACGGGGCTTTTGTTCGACAATGTAACGGGTAATGGCAATATGAATGTTCAAAACCGCTTGACATTGGGTTCTGGTCACGGTTGGTCGGGCGCACAAGTGATGTATTGGAATTGTGCTGCCGCAAAAATGATTGTTCATGACCCGCAAGGTGATGCAACAAATTGGGCAATTGGTTGCATTGCCCCAACTATAACAGGTGTTGGTGACGCAACAACAGAACCGATTGGCGTTGTTCAATCCAAAGGAACGCGCATCGCTGCTATTCCAAGTCTGTTTCAAAAGCAACTAAGTGACCGTTTAACAGCTACCATGCCTGTTGAATTATTAAAATTTGAAGCAAAAAGAAAAGAAAAAACCGTTTTTCTTTCGTGGTCAACGGCAAGTGAAAAGAACAACGCTGTTTTTCATATTGAACATTCTACCGATGGTCAAGACTTTCAAACCATAGGTCAAGTCAAAGGCAGTGGTACAAGTGCCGTTTTGGTGAATTATAATTTTGAACACACGACCCCCTCAGTAAATCTCAACTATTACCGCTTAAAACAAGTGGATTTTGATGGAAAAACGACGTTTAGCGACATTCGTTCTGTTCTTTTGGGTAAAAAGGGTTTGGTTATAAAAACGACCTTGGTTAAAGATATTCTTGATGTGGTTGTTGATGCTGCCACAACCATTCAGATTTTTAATGCCGCAGGGCAACAAGTTTTTACAACACGCGGACAAGGTGCGTTACAACTCAATATCAGCTCTTTTCCCGCAGGTTTATACATCATTCAAACCGAAACGGGCGATATTGGTCGTTTTGTGAAGCAATAATGTGTATCAATTTCTTTAATTGCGGAACGCACGAAAGATTTTTGACACGCACAGAAAGACTTTTGACACACACAGAAAGACTTTTGACACACACAGAAAGACTTTTGACACACACAGAAAGACTTTTGACACGCACAGAAAGACTTTTGACATGCACAGAAAGACTTTGGACACGCACAGAAAGACTTTAGACATGCACATAAACAGATCAAAAAGACACAATCGAGTGTATCGTTTGCCTTTTTAGACAAGTCAATAATAGAATAAAACTCCTTTAAACCGAGAACGAGAGAAGTTCAGAAGAAAAATTTACCCCCCTCAGTATAAAAATGTATAAACGCGTTAATTTTAAAATAAAATGAAAAAAACAACAAGAATCAGTTCATTGTGGCTTGTTTTAGCATTATTCATCAATGCCATAACCGCATCGGCACAACAAGCTGCCAAGCCCAATATCCTTTTCATCGCCATTGATGATTTAAAACCCATTTTAGGTTGCTACGGTAACACCATGATACGCACACCAAACATTGACCGTTTGGCACGCATGGGAACAATATTTAAAAGCAACTATTGTCAACAAGCGGTTTGTGGTCCCACGCGAGCGAGTTTGATGACGGGTAAACGCCCCGATTATACTAAAATCTGGGATTTGAAAACGAGAATGCGTGATAAGAATCCCGATATTGTCAGTTTACCACAATATTTGATCACACAAGGCTATTCGACACAAGGCATTGGCAAAGTTTATGACCCGCGTTGTGTGGACAAAGATTTGGACAAACCGTCTTGGAGTGTGCCGTATCACAAAACCAATAAAAAATATTACGGCAAATACGACGAGCCTATTTTCGGACGCTATCAATTGCCCGAAACACGCGCTTTGGGTGAAAAATACTTGAAAGAAACTGCCGAAAAAGGCATGAACAAAGCCGATGCAAACGACTACGCCCAAGCTAAGATAAAACCCACAACCGAAAATGCGGACGTGCCAGATTATGCCTACAACGACGGCGCAAATGTTTTGCAAGCCCGTGATATTTTGGCGCAATTGAGTAAAAAATCAGAACCGTTTTTCTTCGCCGTAGGCATTGCCAAACCGCATTTGCCTTTTGTTGCACCCAAAAAATATTGGGATTTGTACAAAAGAGAAGATATGCCAACCGCAGAATTTCAAGACGCAACGAAAAATCCCGTTGAACCTGCCTATCACAATGCAGGCGAAATACGGGCTTACACGGATATTCCGCCTTACATCGCTTCAACAACACAAAAAGAAATCGGTTTGACTTTGCCAATAGATAAGCAAAAGGAATTAATTCACGGCTATTACGCGGCTGTTTCTTATGCCGATGCACAAGTGGGTATTTTGCTCAATACTTTAGATTCTTTGGGTTTAACAAAAAACACAATTATCATTTTATGGGGCGACCACGGTTGGCATTTGGGCGACCACAACCTTTGGTGTAAACATTCTAATTTTGAACAAGCCACACGCACGCCGATGATTATTGCCTCCCCCTCAGTAAAACCGTCTCAAACAAGCGCACAAACGGAATATGTGGATATTTTCCCAACGCTTTGCGAATTATCAGGCGTGCCGATTCCCACTTATTTAGATGGTAAAAGCCTTGTGCCTTTGATGCGCGACGCAAAAGCAAAAGTTAAGGAATATTCTGTCAGCCAATACCCAAGAGGTGGCACAGGCGACGGTGAATCAGGCGCACAAAAAGCTTCAACAAGTATCATGGGTTATTCTATCCGCACCGAGCGTTACAGATATACGGTTTGGATGAAGAATTTTAGAAGCAATCAACCGTATAAAGAAGATTTATTGGTCGGTAGTGAGCTTTTTGATTATAAACTCGACCCGAACGAAACGGTCAATTTTGCCAAAGACAAAGCCTATAAAAAGGTGTCAAAAGAGATGCACGGTAAGATGTTGGCATTTTTCAAAGCGCAGGTCAAATAATGATGAATGATGAGTTATGAATGATGAATTGGGACCCCTCAGTACTCTAACCATAAAGTTTTTTGATTTAATTTAACACATAGACTCATAGGACACATAGCTTTAATTAATTGATTTTCAATCTTTTATATGTGCTCTTTGTGGCTATGTGTTGAATAATAAAACTAAAGAACTTATTTGTTAGAGTACTCAGTATAAATGCACTTTTTTGATGAAAAGTGTCAAAAATTCATAACTCATCATTCATAACTCATCATTCATAACTCATCATTCATAACTCATCATTCATAACTCATCTTTCATAACTCTCATTCATAACTCATCATTCATCATTTTAAAATGAAGCGATTACAAGCATTAGTTGCAAACAGTTATTGGGCAATTATCATTATTGGTTTAAACTTAATAAGCCTAACAAAAGCAAACGCCGCGACCTACAACGTGAGCTCCATTTCCGCTTTGCAAAATACCATAAACAACACAATGGTCGCTGGCGATATTATCAATCTTGCCAACGGTACTTACAATAATGTCACTTTAAATATTGGTAAAAGCAATATTACGGTCAAAGCGGCAACGCCCGGCGGTGTCTTTTTGAATGGCACGGACGACATCAATATCAATGGCAACTACATCACGTTCAGTGGTTTTCAATTTACGTCAGGCGATATTGGTACGGCTTATTTAATTGAAGTGTATGGCAGCAATAACACCTTGACGCAATTGAATTTCAGTGGTTATTCCGCTAAAAAATACATTGAGATAAAGGGCGGCACGCAATACAATCAAATCACATATTGCAATTTAGAAAAGAAACCTGCGACGGCGGAAATCGGTTGCACCATACAAATCTCTACTTCGCCAACCGTCATTGGTTATCATAAAATCAGATACTGTTCTTTTCAAAACTACTTCGGTCTTGGCGGCGACAATGGTAACGAACCGATTCGGATTGGTCTCGGTGTTGAATCTTTAAACGTTTCGAGAACCATTGTTGAGCGTTGTTATTTCAACAACACAGGACTTGGCGACGGCGAAACCGTTTCTATCAAATGCCGGGAGAATGTGGTGCGCTATTGTACGTTTACAAACCAACAAGATGCGATGTTGTCCTTTAGAAACGGCGATAATAACGTTGCTTACAGCAATTTCTTCATCAATGCAGGCGGTATAAGGGCAAAAGAAGCGAACAATATCTATTGTTACAATAATTATTTTGAAAACTCGGGCGTTGGCAGCAGTGCCGATGCGATAAGTTTTGTGTATGTCGTGCCTGTTGCGCCCGCAACGAATCTTAACAATATCAACTTCATCAACAACACGCTTGTCAATTGCGGTTCTGTGGACATGGGCAGCACAGGACCTACAAATGTGACGATGGCGAATAATATTTTTTACAAAACGACAGGTAGTAACCTTAAAAACGACAATGGTCAGACGACTTGGCTGGCGAATCTCCGTCAAGGCAATGTCGGTTTTACGATTGCATCGGGTATGACGAATACCAATCCTAATTTGACTATCAATTCAGACGGTTATTATGGTTTATCTGCCACATCAACGGCGGCAATTAATACGGCAAGTTCGGCTTATCCGACTATTTTAGATATTCCCGTTCTTGATGATGACCCGACAATGGTGTATGATATTAGCGGTCAAACAAGAACAGGCACAAAAGACATTGGTTGCGACGAATACACGACAGGCACGACGACAAATCGTCCTTTGGTCGTAACAGATGTTGGTCCTTCGTATTTAGGTGGTCCTTTGTTGCCGATTACGCTTGTAAGTTTTACCGTTTCAAAACAAAATAAAATAGCCGAACTGATTTGGACAACCGCTTCAGAACAAAACAGTAGTCATTTTGAGATAGAACGCTCTTTTGATGGCAAAAACTTCACGAAAATAGGGCAAGTCAAAGCGGCGGGTAATTCTGTTACGTCGAAGGCTTATTCATTCGCAGATGTTGTTTTCAGTGAAGGGATTTACTATTACCGTTTCAAACAAGTTGATTTGGACGGAAAATTCGACTATTCCGCTATCAGAACCGTGAGTTTTGAGGAAGAAAAAACAATAACTGTTTCCCCAAATCCTGCAAAAGATGTGATTCATGTGAAATTAAACACCCCCTCAGTATCTTCACTCAATATTTCGATTTATAACTTGCAAGGTCAGCTTGTAAAGACCATAAAAGATGTTGAACCGTCAGGTACTTATACGGTTTCGGATTTAAATTCAGGTGTTTACATTGCTCAAATAATCGCAGGTTCTGTAACAAAGACCATTAAATTGGTTATTGAAAAGTTTTAAACAAAAAAAATATGCTGCGCACGATTCGATTGTTTTCTATTTGTACATTCATTTGTATTAATGCCCTCAATGCTCAAATCCAATTGGCTCAAAATACGCAACGTTTGACCAATGGTTGGGAGTACATTCAAGCTACACAAGGCAGTATTTGGGAAGTTTGGCGCGATTCGCAATATCAAGTGCGGTCTTGGCAAAAAGTAGATTTGCCACATTGTTTCAACGCTTTGGATGCCGTTGACCCACACACTATTTATTATCAAGGTGAAGGCTGGTATCGCACAATGCTTAAAACCGTAAATCCTTATAAAAACGGTCGGACTTTGCTGCATTTTGAAGGTGCAGGTCAAAAAACCAAAGTCTTTTTGGGCAATCAAGAAGTCGGCAGTCATGTTGGTGGTTATGATGAATTTACAGTGGATTTAACGGATGCAATGACTGCTTTCCCTAAGCAAACTGTTTTTAAAAGTAAAAAAAACAACCAATTCCCTATAGCCGTGGCTTGCGATAATGGGCGGGATATGGAGATGATTCCTTCAAATTTGAGCGATTTCAACCTTTATGGTGGCTTGTATCGCTATGTGAATCTCGTTTATGTTCCTGCTGTTTCCATTGAGCGTTTGCAAATTGAAAACACAATAGACCCCTCCCTACAAAAGGGTTCTATGACCATAAAAGCGAAAATTTATAACCCAAGTGGCTTAAAAACGCCGCTTAATTTTAAAATACAAGTTTTTGACCCTTCGGGAAAAGAAGTTTTTACGGAAAATGTAAAAGTAGAAACGACTGAAACGCTCGTCAAATTAACCACGCATACTTTTGAAAAACCTTTGCTTTGGGACACCGATAAACCGAATTTGTATCAATGCCGCGTCACGCTTCAATCGAGCGAAGGTGACATGCAAGTGTCTGAAAAAATGGGGTTTCGGCACACCGAATTTAAAGAAAACGGGCCTTTTTTTCTGAATGGAAAACGCCTTTTACTGAGGGGTACGCATCGGCACGAAGACCACGCAGCAACGGCGGCGGCAATGACCGAAGACATGATGCGTGAGGAAATGAAACTCATAAAAGACATGGGTGCAAATTTCATCCGCTTGGGTCATTATCAGCAATCGCGCATTATTTTGAACCTGTGCGACTCATTGGGTTTGTTGGTTTGGGAAGAAATTCCGTGGTGCAGAGGCGGTGTTGGCGGCGACAAATATAGAACGCAAGCCCGCCGTATGATGACAAATATGGTTGAACAACATTTTAACCACCCCTCCCTATTTCTATGGGGTTTGGGCAATGAAAACGATTGGGAAGGCGATTTTTTGACGTATAACAAGGATTCTGTCCGTCATTTTATGTCCGAACTTAATGATTTGGCGCATAAACTCGACCCTTCGCGCTTGACTTCAATTCGTCGTTGTGCCTTTTGTTCGGATATTCCTGATGTGTATTCGCCTTCGATTTGGGCGGGTTGGTACAGGGGTTTATTTACCGAATATAAAACAATATCAGAAGCTGAAATGAAGAAAGTCAAACGCTATATCCATGTCGAATGGGGCGCGGATAACCACGTTGGGCGATACAGCGATGAGTCATTGGGTTCACTCAAAAACATAAAAACGGGCGGCGGCGGCGATGAACGGGCGGGTGATTATCTGCACGTTGGCGGTGCGCCGCGCGTGTCAAAAGACGGTGATTGGTCAGAAACATATTTCTGTGATTTGGCGGATTGGCATTTGAAAGAACAGGAAACAATGCCGTGGTTGACAGGTACAGCGCAATGGGTTTTTAAAGATTTTTCAACGCCTTTGCGTCCCGAAAACCCGATTCCGTATGTCAATCAAAAAGGCATTGTTGAACGGGATTTGACTAAAAAAGACGTGTATTATGTTTTTCAATCCTATTGGGCAGATAAACCCATGGTGCATATTTTAGGTCAAAAATGGGATGTGCGGACGGGTAAAAAAGGCGAAGAGAAATGGGTGAAAATCTATTCCAATTGCCCCGAAGTAGAGTTGTTTTTAAATGAAAAATCTGTTGGTACTAAAAAGCGCAACAGCCAAGACTATCCCGCCGCTGGTTTGCGTTGGAACGTTGTTTTTAAAGAAGGTAAAAACACTTTAAAAGCTATTGGCAAAAAAGGCAACGAAACTTTTATAGATGAAAAAACGCTCGAATATTCCTCAAAAACATGGGATGCACCGCATCATTTAAAGCTGTTTGTTGAAAAAAGAGACGGCGATATGGTGACTTTGAGTGCCAAATTATTTGATGCAAAAGGCATACAGTGTGTGGACGGTAATCAGATGATAGAATTTGGTTTGGCGGGCGAAGGCGCATTGATAGAGAATCAAGGTACGTCAACGGGGTCGAGTACGATTCAATTATCGAATGGTCGGGCTTTTATCAAGGTCAAAATGAATAAAGGAACGTCTATGGTCAGCGTGAAGTCGAAAGGACTTGTGACGGATTTTTTGAAAGTGTTTTAAATTATATACTGAGGGGGCTATTTCTATATTTTCTCAACCATTTTTAAATTAGTTTTATGAACATTAAATTAGTAGGCATCAGCATCTGCTTGGTGCTTTTATTCACGGCGGCAAGTACGAGTGTGCTTTTGACCGACCCTGTTTTACCGACGACACCTTATAATTACAGCAATGTAAGTCTGCCCGCCGCTTTTACAACGGGCGGCAGAGCCGTAACGGGTGTTGACAACACACCCGTTGACAATCCTATAACCGATGCAGGGGCAACATTGGGTCGTGTTTTGTTTTATGACAAGAATTTAAGTTTTAACAGAACCATTGCTTGTGCTTCGTGTCACAAACAAAATGCGGCGTTTAGTGACCCCTCAGTATTGAGCCTTGGTTTTGCGGGTGGAACAACGGGGCGACATTCTATGACCTTGATAAATACCCGTTATTATTCACGTGGTCGAGCGTTTTGGGATGAACGTGCGGCATCCATTGAAGCCCAAGTCTTACAACCTTTTCAAGATGCGACTGAGATGGGTATGACTTTAACGTCTTTGCTCGCCAGAATCAATGAGCAATCTTATTACCTAAGTTTATTCTCGGCGGCTTTTGGCGACAATGTTGTGACAAGCGATAGAGTATCGAAGGCTCTGGCGCAATTTGTTAGAAGTATCGTCAGTTATTCGAGTAAATACGATATTGGAAGGGCAGGTACAGGCAATGTCAATAATAATTTCTCTAATTTTACCACCGAAGAAAATACAGGTAAGGCATTGTTTTTCAACACCATTGCGAATGGCGGCGGCAATTGTGTTACTTGTCACACAACGGAAGCTTTTATCAATCCAAATGGTGGTCCAGAAAACAATGGTCTCGATGCAACCACAACGGATATAGGTGCGGGCATTGTAAACGTCAATCAGACCAGTAAATTTAAAACGCCCAGTTTAAGAAATATTGAATTAACCGCTCCGTATATGCACGACGGGCGTTTTTCGACTTTAGAACAAGTCATTGACCACTATAACAGCGGTATTCAAGCGCATCCCAAATTGTCACCCGTGCTTAAAGATGTGAATGGCGACCCTGTTAGAATGAATTTTACGACGGCTCAAAAAAGCGCATTGGTTGCTTTTTTAAAAACATTAACGGATAATTCAGTGGCAACAGAAGCAAAATGGAGCAACCCTTTTCCCGCAAGTTTGCCAATTGAACTCCTATCTTTTAATGGTCAATTGAAAGAAGATAAAGTCCTTTTAGAATGGCAAACATCGAGCGAAAGGGATAATGATTATTTCACCATTGAAAAATCATTGGACGGCAAACAATGGGACAATATTGGTCAACAACGCGGTGCGGGTAACTCGAAATCCATTCAAAACTATGTGTTTAATGACTTTAATATCGTGGAAGGCGTGCAATATTATCGCCTCCAGCAAACCGATTTTAATAAACGTTCGACATATTCAAAAGTCATTTCTATAAGGTCGAATACGCTTAACACGCCTAAAATAACGATTTTTCCAAATCCTTCTACGCACCAAATTACAGTGAATTTTGACGGTTGGACATTGAATAATACAAATGAATTGCAATTGATGAACGCTTCAGGGCAAGTGGTTTTTACAAAAAACAAAGCACTCAATGCGTCTGAAACGATTAATTTATCCGCTTTTCCAAATGGGCAATACGTTGTTTTGCTTAAAACAAATGGAAAAGTGATAAGTCGTCAATTGATTAAAAATTAATTTCCTATTTTTACTGAGGGGGGCTATTCAATCAAAAAGTACCCCCCTCAGTATAAAACGACTTTTACAATGAAACAACTAAGTCTCGTGCTTTTGATACTGCTTAGTGTATCCGCTTTTACGATTAAACCTTCAAAAGATACGACCCAAGTATCCAAAGAAACAAAAAAGCCCAACGTCCTCGTCATTCTCACCGACGATATGGGTTATTCCGACATCGGTTGCTTCGGTTCTGAAATCAGAACGCCGAATATTGACCGTTTGGCAAAGAATGGTTTGAGTTTTACGCATTTTTACAATACCGCCCGTTGCAGCCCGACGCGGGCTTCTTTACTGACGGGGTTGTATCCGCATCAAGCAGGTATGGGTCATTTGTCGTCTGAAAATTATCCCGAAGAAGGGTACAAAGATGATTTGAGTAAAAATGCCGTGACAATGGCGGAGGTTTTTCAACAGGCGGGTTATGCAACTTATATGACGGGCAAATGGCATATCGCCAAAAGCATGAAAAACAAAGGCGATAAAAGCAACTGGCCCATGCAACGTGGTTTTCAACGCTATTTTGGTACGCTCAATGGTTCGGGTAGCTTTTATGACCCAGGGACTTTGATTAGCAATAACACGTTTATCGCACCGTCAAAAGATTTTTATTACACCAACGCGATTAGCGATACGGCAGTTAAATTCATCAAAGAAAACCCAAAAGACAAGCCGTTTTTCTTTTATGTTGCTTACACAGCCGCGCATTGGCCGCTTCATGCACCTGAAAGCGAAGTGCAGAAATATAAAGGAGTTTATGACAAAGGTTGGGATGCTATCCGCGAACAACGTTTTAATAAACTCAAAAAAATAGGCATTATCAATGATAAATGCGTCTTAACGGCACGCGGTGTAACGATTCCAGAATGGCAAAAAGAACCCATGAAAGAATGGCAAGTCTGCAGAATGGAAGTGTATGCGGCGATGATTGACATTATGGATCAAGGGATTGGCAGAATTATCACGGCTTTGGAGCAAACAGGCGAATTGGAAAATACCGTCATTTTTTATATGCACGACAACGGCGGTTGTGCCGAACCTGTCGGAACAGATAAAGCGGAAGTGCCGATGACTGCCGAGCAAAAAATCCTAAAACCTTATTCTTACGACAGTATCAACGACCAAAAAGAGTTGATTTATACCCGCGACGGGCGTTTTGTCAGACGTGGAAAAGGTGTGATGCCAGGCGGTGCGGATACTTGGACGGGTTACAGCCTTGAATGGGCAAATGTGAGCAACACGCCTTTCAGAGAGTACAAACATTGGGCGCATGAAGGCGGTATTGCTTCGCCGTTGATTGTTCATTTTCCAAAAGGTTTTAAGGCAAAAGGGGAATTGAGAACACAGCCTTCGCATTTGATTGACATCATGGCAACGTGTTTGGATATTACAGGCGTTAGTTATCCAACACAATTTAAAGGCAATGCGATTCAACCGTTTGAAGGCAAAAGTCTTGTGCCAGCCTTTCAAAACAAACCGATAAAAAGGGATTTAATCTTTTGGGAACACGAAGGTAATCGCGCAATTCGCGTCAATAATTGGAAATTAGTTTCAAAAACCAAAAGAAATAAGGCTTTTACTGAGGGGGATGAAAAAGCTTGGGAACTCTACGATATGGACAATGACCCTTCGGAAACAAAGGATTTAGCAACTCAAAATCCACAAAAAGTAAAAGAATTGGCAGAGAAATGGGAAAAAGAAGCGGTAAGAACAAAAGCAAAACCGTGGCCTTGGCAAAAGTAAAAGCCCCCTAAATCCCCCAAAGGGGGACTTGTACCGTTTTTAGCAGACTTAGGACAAAAAAATTAATTAAAATGACATTAAAAGAACTCTTCGGGCAAACCTTAGTTGCCGATAATGACCTCGATTGGACACCTGTTGAAGACGGTATCAAACGCAAAATCTTGGCTTATAACGATGCGATGATGCTCGTTAAAGTCGCCTTTGAAACAGGGCGCATTGGGACAAAACATTATCACCCACATCTGCAAATGACCTACGTTGCAAGCGGTGCCTTTGAAGTAACGATTGGCGAAAACGCGCGGATACTGAGGGGGGGCGATGTGTTTTATGTCGGCGAACCGAATGTGGTGCATGGCGTTTTGTGTTTGGAAGAAGGCCTGTTGATAGATGTGTTTACGCCTAAACGAGATGATTTTTTATAAATGAGTTACGCGTAAATAACAAATAAGTCAACTTTTTCTTTTTTTTTAACACATAGGCACAGAGGACACATAGTTTTTGACTTGAAAACGATTGTTTTAAAGCATTTTTTATCTAAAACTATGTGTCCTATGTGCCTATGTGTTAAAAAGAAAACTTTAGTTAGACCATATTATTATTTACTCATTACATAACTATTTTGAAGGGCTACAAAACCATTTATAACTCACGTTTTGATGAATCTTCAAATGAATAATTGAATTATACTAAACCAAAAGTGATTTTCGGATTCTAAATGTATTCGCTTCGCTCAAAAGGCGTGCGTTGAAAGGAATCTATCGGGGCAAGTGTGTTTTAGATTTACGAAATTTTAAGATTTCATAAATTTCGCTCTAACCACGCGTCATTCCAAAGTAAAAATCCCTCAAATACTGAGGGGGTACTCATCTTGTTTAAAACTATAAAATTTTTAAATAAAAATCATGTTCAAAAAACTATTTTTACCTGCGGTCATAGCTGCAGCAGCCATCGTTTTGTTCGCCTGTTTCAAACCGACTGCCACTAAAACGGTAGCAGAAAAACCCGATATTCTCTTTTTCCTTGCCGACGATATGACTTCGGTGGACTGCGAACCTTATGGCAATCCCGATGTCAAAACGCCAAATTTGGCTAAATTAGCTTCGGAAGGTTTATGTTTTGACAATATGAACAACGCAACGGCGATGTGTGGACCGACAAGACAGAGTTTATATACGGGTATTTTTCCTGTAAAAAACGGCAGTTATCCGAATCATGCACAAACGTATAACAACATCATCAGTGTCGTGCAACACTTTACAAGCATCGGTTATCGCGTCGCTTTGATTGGGAAACAACATTATGCACCCGCCGCTTCTTTTCCTTTTGAGTACCTCGGCGGCAGAAACAGCGACAATGGCGAAGGGCAAGACATCAATTTGGACAATGCACAAGCATGGATAAATAAAGACAAAACAAAGCCTTATTTGTTGATTGTTGCCACAAATCAGCCGCATGGTCCTTGGAATCGGGGACACCCTGAACAATATAAAGCCAATAAATTGACCATACCGCCTTATTTGGTGGACACCAAAGAAACACGGAAAGAATTGGTGAAATATTACGCCGAAATCACTTACGCCGATAGCCTTGTCGGGTATTGTATGAATATGGTTGACACGCGCCAAACGAAGGACAACACCTTGTTTTTATTTGCAAGCGAGCATGGCACTTCGTTGCCTTTCGGCAAATGGACGTGCTACAATATGGGTTTGAAAGCGGCTTTTATTGCGCGTTGGCCCAAAGTCATTAAACCTTCGACGCGGACACCTATTTTGGCGCAATATATTGACGTTGTGCCGACGCTTTTTGAAGCGGCGGGCGGTGACCCCAATACACTGAGGGGTAATAAAGAAAAGACAATGCAGCTCGACGGCAGAAGTTTTTATGCCACTTTGAAAGGACAAAATACGGAAGTTCGCAAGTATGTCTATGGCGTGCATACCACGCGCGGCATCAATAATGGGTCAGAAAATTACCCTGTGCGCTCTATTCAAGACCACGACTATAAATTGATTTGGAATATCAATTACAACGAAACTTTTTATTGCTCTGCTGCGAAAGTGGGTGCTAAAATGTACGAAGGTTGGCTTGTGGCAGCAAAAGACAATCCGAAAGAGTTGGAACACGCCAAATTGTACAGAAATCGCCCTGAATTTGAGTTGTACAACATCAAAACCGATAAATACGAACTCAATAACCTTGCAAACGATGCGTCTTTGCAAAAAATCAAAGACAATTTATTCATTGAATTGAAAAATTGGATGAAGGAGCAAGGCGATAAAGGCATGGAAACGGAATGGCTGGCTTTGACCCGCTTTAAAGGCGATACGACGAAATGGCGGAATGGGGCAGATTGATTGAATTACAGATTTACTAAATTTTTAAAATTTAGTAAATCTACAGCCTGCCCCCCTCAGTATTTCAATAGAAAAATATTAATTATCAATCATAAAACAGATTTTTAAGATGAAATCATTAAAATATCTCTTAGTTTTTGTGCTTTTAGCCCAATTGTCGTGTGTAACGGCACAAAACACAAAAGGGAAAAACAAGGCATCAAAACCAAACATCGTTTTCATTCTTGCCGATGATTTAGGCATTGGCAATGTCAGTTGCTATGGTGCTGATAATTTCAAAACGCCTAATATTGACAAATTAGCGAGTACAGGTATGCGCTTTACGCATGGCTACACTGCGCCTTTGTGTGGTCCTTCGAGGGCTTTGATACTGACGGGTCGTTATCCTTTTCGGACAGGCACGACAAACCAAGATAGAGTTGGACAGTTGAAGCCTTCAAATGAAATTTGCATACCAAGTGTGTTAAAACCCGCAGGTTATGTCTCAACAATGGTGGGCAAATGGTCGCAATTTCCTTTGCAACCTTCCGATTTTGGGTTCGATGATTATTTGCGGTTTCAAGCGAGTGGGAAGTATTGGAACACACAGAATAAAGGCGACTCATATACCGTCAATGGAAAAGAGACGCCCTTGCGCGATAAGGAGTATTTGCCCGATATGATGCACAACCATTTGGTTAATTTTATTTCAAAAAATAAGGACAAACCGTTTTTTACCTATTATTCAATGGTGCACGTTCATGCCGATATTCTACCGACACCCGATAGTAAGCCCGATAGCAAGGATTTTTACACCGACAACATCAATTATATGGATAAATTGGTCGGAAAACTCGTTAAAGTATTGGATAGTTTGAAAATCAGAGACAATACGTTAATCGTTTTTATGGGGGACAATGGCACGGCAGCTGAAGGTGCCGCCCGTTCAACGGTCAATGGTAAAAAACTATCGGGTAAAAAAGGCGACATGCTCGAATGTGGCAGTTTAGTGCCGTGGATTGCCAATTGGAAAGGCGTTATCAAGCCCAAAGTGTTGGAGGATTTGGTGGATGCAACCGACCTAATGCCGACTTTTGCAGAAGTAGTCGGTGCTAAATTGCCCGAAAATGTGGTTTTAGATGGCACCAGTTTTCTGCCACAGTTAAAAGGTGAAAAAGGCAATCCACGCCAATGGATGTTCATGGAACTCGGTAATCAATGGTACGCCAGAGAAGCAAAATGGAAATTGAACAGAACCAATGAGCTTTTTGATATGAGCAACGCTCCATTTGAAGAGAAATTGGTCGCCGCTGATACCAAAGACGAAGCAGCTATTGCTGCCCGTCAACGCTTAACAGGCGTTTTGGCAAAACTAAATCCTGAAGGTGGCTTTGTAGATGATGCCGATGGCAGTGGCAGACATAAAAGTAATGTTGATAAAAAAAATGCTAAAAAGAAAGGCGTAGATACTGGCGACGCACAGCCAAGCAAAGAGGAAAAGAAAGCGAAAAAAGAGAAGAAAAATAAGGAATGATAAATAAAAAAGTTGCGGAGTCGAGTTGTGCTTCGCAACTTTTTGCCCCCCTCAGTAAAAACCACAAAAAAGCCCGTCAAACAGTTCTCAAAAGCTATTTGACGGGCTTTTTTTTTTAATTAAACTCCAATGATTGCACCGTCCCTTGTTTTACCTTCAGGACATCTAAACTGCCTTCTTTTGTTTTTAGTAAAAAAAGCACGGTGTCAATTTTTTAAAAAAAAAAGTAAAAACGATTTAGGGATTTTAACTCGCAAACTCACCTTAACAAAACGACCATGTATGTGGTCATATCCAATAATATAGAGAAATTTTTAAGAATGGGTCATATCAAAGTTAAAATTATCCGCTTTACCTGTATTCAAATGATTTTTTGGATACTCTGCAACGAAATGTCTTTTGCTCGCCCCGATTATTCGAGATTTGAACAAGACATTTTGGCTCAAAAGGTCAGCATAAAAATGCAATCTGTTCAGATGAAAAAAGTGCTTTTTGAGCTTGAAAGGCAAACAAATGTGAAGTTTGTTTTTAGTAATTACACAGTCAAATCAGTTGATAGAGTGAGTTTGAATGTCTCAAACGAAAGCCTTTCGACGGTTCTTAATAAATTATTTACCCCCCTCAGTATTTCTTATTCCATTGTTGGTTCAAGGATTTTATTGCGGAAAATTGATAATCGAACGGGTTCTGTTCAAGAAGCTTTAAAACGTCCATCTATTTAAGAATAGGCACAATTATAACCGATTTTTATAATTCTCATAAAGCAATATAAAAACAAAACGAAAGGATTTTACACAGCTAAAAACAACCGAAATGACAAAATATGCCTTTTTAATAGCCCTCTTTTTCTCTTTGTTTTCTTTTAAAACAGAAGCACAAAAAGACTTTTCTAAGGAAATTGAACACGCAACCATTCAGTTTAACTATGCTTTTGAAGAAATAGCGAAAGTTCAAGCCCTCAATCCAAAAGCTAAATTAGTAAGCCCGAGAGCGACTGAAGGAGACACCTTAATTATGTCACCTGCAAAAGCATGGACAAGCGGCTTCTTCCCTGGCAGTCTTTGGTATATGTATGAACTCACGGGTGATAAAAAATGGCTTCAAAAAGCACAAGTGTTTACGGCAAATATAGAAGGTGAAAAAACGAATGGCACAACCCACGATATGGGTTTCAAAATGTATTGCAGTTTTGGCAACGGTTTGCGTTTAGTGAAGACCCCTCAGTATAAAGACATTCTAATCGAGTCTGCGCGCACCCTAACAACACGTTTTAATGAAAAAACAGGCTGTATTCGCTCTTGGGATCATCACAGAGAAGTCTGGGAATTTCCAGTTATCATTGATAATATGATGAATTTGGAATTACTGTTTTGGGCTTTTAAAGAAACGAAAGACAGCACGTTTTACAAAGTCGCGGTCAGTCATGCGAATACGACGATGAAAAACCATTTTAGACCTGATTTTAGCTCTTATCACGTCATCGGTTACGACCCTAAAACGGGCGAAGTAAAACACCGAAATACGCATCAAGGTTACAGCGACCAATCGGCTTGGGCGCGTGGACAAGGGTGGGCTTTATATAGTTATACGATGTGTTATCGCGAAACAGGCGATAAAAAATACTTGCAACAGGCTGAAAATATCGCCCATTTTATTCTCACAAATCCTAATATGCCCGCTGATTTAGTGCCTTATTGGGATTATAATGTGCCCGACAAAGCTTCTGCGCCGCGCGATGTCTCGGCGGCAACGTTGGTTGCTTCTGCCCTTTACGAACTAAGCACAATGGGTACGGACAAAGCCAAGCTGTATAAAAAATCAGCCAATAAAATCATGAAAAGCGTTGCGGAAAAATACACCGCTGCACCAAGGACAAACAAAGGATTTTTATTAACAAACAGCACGGGGAATTTACCGTCAAAATCTGAAATCAATGTGCCGATTGTGTATGCCGATTATTATTATCTCGAAGCATTGGTGCGTAGAAAGAATTTGAAATAATCAACGAGTAATCACTTTCCAAAGGTTTGAAACCTTTGGAAAATTGTCGCTACCCCCCTCAGTATATTGCCTTAATTTTTAATAAAAACATAGAAATGTTCGTAAGAAAATCGTTTAAAACGGCTCTCATTGCCCTGCTCGTCTGCTTAACATCGTTTGCGTTTGCTCAAAAAGGCGAACGTTATAAAACCGCTGTTTTTAGCAAAATTGACTCCATCAAAGAGGTACAATATGGCGAAGCCGTTAATGTGAATGGCGAAACAGAAAAGCTGTTTTTAAATATTTTTCAACCTGTTTCAGATGACTTAAAAAAACGCCCTTTAATCGTTGCGATACACGGTGGTGGCTTTGTCAATGGAGATAAAGCGTCTGGTTTTCAAGTATCATTTTGCAAAAATTTGACTGCAAAAGGCTACGTCACGGCTTCTATCAATTACAGAATGGGCATCGGCAAACCAAAATCTGATGTGACGTATTTTGAGGCAATGTATCGTGCCGTTCAAGATGCAAAAGCGGCGGTTCGTTTTTTTAGAAAAAATGCAGAGCAATATGGCATTGATACGTCAAAAATATACATCATGGGCGGTTCGGCTGGTGCAATGACGGCTTTGCAATTGGCATATCTCGACCAA